>NZ_JBHFFD010000039.1:0-22976 GCF_043359565.1 Shewanella sp. S23-S33
GAGCCTATAGGGATATATTCACGGCGAGTCACTGGAATGCGAGTGCTTAAGCATTTTCACTATAATTCTATTGAATTATAGTTTGGCTATCCGCTTCACACTCAGCTATTTTTTATCAAGCTAAACCTATCTCCTACCTTTCCAACCTCGATCATGATTGACGTTATTCGGCGCTTGGTATGGTGACTTAATACAACAATCCGAGCAAACACACTACGGTGCTGGCGGGTAATATGGGCTGTAACCAGCGTGGTTTGTAACTGAGTAAAATCACTAGAATTATCGAACTCAAACATACCCAGCCAAGCAGTAATACGCTGGCGTACGCTGGGCCGTAATGACGACTGGCAAGCCAATAGCACAGGACGAGCGTTGCAGTACCAGCGGTGCGAAATCCGCGTGCCTGTGCATCGGTTAACGGGCGGTTACGCACGGCGCGGTGGTGGCTAAAATAAGATAAGGCCAACAGCCCCATGGCGATAAAACAGGTTAACAATTCGCCTGTGGCTGTCATGATTCAACTCCTAATTCTGTCGTCGTTTTGGTTACCCGTGTAGCCAGCACTTTTTTAGGGCTACGCAAGCGTTTGGCTGCCATGTAAAACAGCGCTGCAAGTGCGAGCATCATGAGGTCAAATCCTGCGAGAACATAGGCTTGGCGCTGTAGATTGCTTATCAGCTGATACTGCGAAGTCATGGCATTGAGCAGGGGTAGCAGGCCATAAAGCAAGGCTGTGAGTAAAAAAAGTCGTTGCCATGTTTGTTTATCTCGTTTGAAGCAAGCGAGCAGTGCGACTAACGCCCAACTGATAAAGAAACAATGGATTTCCCAGTTTTCTCTATCTGCAAAGGTGACGGGTAAGAGTCGATTGGCATAAAAATAACAGGCTAGCGCAATGGGCAGGCCACCAAAGGTGGCGAGATTCAACATGTTCACTAGCGTGAGCCCGCTATGATTCTTATCTTTTTTAAGCTGCTTTTGTGCCAGCTTATCGGCCCACATAATCGCGCCGCTGGCGATCATCACGCAGCCCGTTAATCCCGCCAGTAAATACAGTAAACGTAGGCCTTGGCCAGCAAAGCGACCACTGTGCAGGGCTATCATGGCACTTTGGGTTTGATTCGCTCCCGAAGTCACAGCCGACTGCGCCAACACTGCACCTGTCACAGTAGACAAGTGATACCAAGGCGCTTGCTGATTTAAGCTGTGCTCAGGGGCGATTTTGACTGTTACGCTGGCATTGCTGTCGTTGAGATTATCAAACTGTAAGCCTTCAAGTGGCGACTCACCCACGACACTGTGAATCGTACTGAGCAAACTCTGACTATCGAGCATAGTGGCTGGCGTGCCAGTGGCGGCGGGAGTTTGGTAAATGGGTTTCCATTGCGAATAAAAGGCTTGAGTTTCATCACCATATTGTGTGTTAAGTCCCCATGGCATATACATAAACATCAAAGTCACTAGGCCGGTATAAGTGATCATTAGATGAAAGGGCAATGCGAGAACTGAGCTGGCGACATGGGCATCTAACCAAGAGCGCGGGCCTTTTCCGGGGCGAAAACTAAAGAAATCCTTAAAAATACGTTTGTGGATCACTATCCCGCTGATGATGGCGACCAACATGAACATAGTGCAAAAGCCGACAATCCAACGCGCCGTGAGCACACTCATGTAGTACAAGTCGAAATGCAGTCGATAGAGAAAGTCGCACCCTCGGCTTTCCCGTGCTTTAGGTAAGGCTTCACCTGTCGCAGGGTTAATAAAGCCTTGATGATAATCACCAAATCGCTGGCCTTCAGCGGCGGGATCGCTCCATGCATAGGTCAGTAATGGCACCCGTTGTGTGGGTAAGTAAATCCACCACGACTCAGCGTCAGGCGCTTGTTGTGCCAAGGACGTGAGGCCATTGAGTATCAATTGTTGATTATCCGCATTGGCATCATATTGGCTGCCGTGGTTTTCGGGTTGCATCCACAGGTTGATTTCAGCACGGTAATAGGCCGCTGTTCCGGCGAAAAAAACCAGAAACAACACCCAGCAGGTGAGCAATCCAACCCAAGTGTGTAGCCAAGTCATTGAACGAAAAAAGGAGTCTTTCATAATCCACTCCCTTGAGCACTTGTTGCATCAAACGCTTTAGCGGCGAGGTAAGCTAAATACAGCAGACCGCTAAGCGCGAATAAATCCAGCCAGTATCGCCATGTTGATTTAACGCTGAACACCCAAATCACGGCGCAGGTGTACACTGTAAATGACAGCATCATGGCGGTTAACACCCGATCAACCTGAGATAACGGCAGGATTTGCGCGAGCAAAATAGTCGCAACTGCACTTAACAAATAGCCGCCAAAGGTTGCTGCGAGGCAGCGATTGCCTATGTGCAGGCTATCGCGCCAAATAGTGGATTTTTTCCAACGCGTTAGCCTTTGTATTAACGGCTGAGTCATGGCGATTTTCTCAATCATGATGGCGTGCCACTTTGGCTGAACTGGCGGTTAAATTGGCCCTGTTGGTGTAGGACAACACAGAGATTAACAGGGCGGGTAAAAAGGTTAAGCTGAGTAGCGTTGCCACGATGAGGCCTGCCAATACCACTATGCCAACGCCGCGGTAGAGTTCGCTGCCAGCACCGGGGAATAACACCAGCGGCAATAAGCCAAACAAGGTCGTCGCGGTAGACATTAGAATCGGTCGTAATCGACTGGCGACGGCAGATTTTACGGCTTCAACGACACCAAACTGACCCGATTGCAGGTTTTTACGGCTCTGTTCCACGATCAAAATCGGGTTGTTAACGACAGTGCCGAGTAGGATTAGAAATCCCAGCATGGTAATCATATCAAAGGGTTGGTGCCAACCTTGGCCGCCAAGATACGCAAATAAGCTGCCAGTATAATTAAGCGCTTGTAAGCCGACTAAACCGCCTGCGAGCCCGAGCGGGATAGTGATCAGCACAAATAACGGATAACCCCAGTGATTAAAAATTGCGACTAATAACAAGTAGATGATCAACACGGCGACCAGAAAATTGCTGGAGAGTGCCGCTTTCGTCGCTTCGAGCTGATCGGCTGCGCCCGAAATATCCAAACTGACATCTTTGCCGACAGCACCCTGTTGATAGAGGATGGGGACTAATTCTTCCCGCACCTTAGCCACAGCGGTTTCTAACGCAATGGAACGCGGCGGAATAATGTAAAGAGTCACGGTTCTGCGGCCATCGACGCGGCGTAAACTGTCGCTATCCATTTGCTCACTAATGTCGGCCAAGGCTTGCAGTGGCAGTACATTACCCTTAGGCGTGACTATCGGCGCGAGTGCCAATTGCGACAGACTCTGTTGATTGCCTGCCAGACTAAATAGAAAGATATCCACCTTGTTATCATTAAGGAAAAACTCGTCGACATAGGCGCCATCGCTCAGTGCCGAAACTGCATAGCCAAACTCGCTGCCGCTAAAATCTTGTTCTACAAGACGTTGCCAGCGAGGGGAGATCTGCCACAGCGGTTGATCTAGCGACAAGGTCGATGGGTCAGAATACAGCTGTGGTTCGGCAAATACTTTTTCCGCCGCTTGATACGCCGCTTCGGCAGCACGATAGAGGCTGGCTTGATTCGGGCCAGAAATATCCAAGGCGACAGCGCGGGTGCCACCATCGTTGCTGGAAATAATGGAACCCCGCGATGAATAGGCGCGCATGCCCGGATATTGCTCAAACAAGGCGGTGAGTGAACTCATCATGGCATCCATATCTTGGCTGCGAACGGGCTCGCTCATCACCCAAATACTGCCGACACCCACGCTGAGGGTATAGTATTTTAGCGGCGGGATCTTTTGCTCACCACGTTCAAAGGATGCCGCCTCGGCATTGACTCTCGCGGATAGCTGAGTCGTTAATTCTTCTGCAATTTTAGCCATTTCCGATAGGTTGTAACCCGGCGGCGCGACCATAGAAGTAAAGGCTTTTGGTTCTTCACCTTCGGGTAAATATTCGGCCGGGGGCATCAGCCAAGCAGCAAGCCCAATCGTCGAGACGAGTGACAGCACAATCACAAAGGTGCGGCGTCTTGCCGACAGTACAAGTTGGCTGACTAAGCTCAATATGCGTGATGCTTTGGGCGGCTCACTTTGGTTTGTCTGCGCCGAGTGCATTTTACCGAAACCAAAACGGGCAATGGCGGCGGGTACGATGAACACTGCGACTAACATAGAAGCGACAATAGATGAAGCGATGGCAATCGCGATATCCGAGTACAGTTGCCCCGCTTCTTGTTTGATAAATAGAATGGGTACAAACACTAGCACTGTGGTGAGTGTCGAGGCTAATACTGCGGGCCACACATCGTAGATACCACTGATGGCTGCTTCGAGACGATCTAATCCGCGTCTGCGCGCTTGTTCAATACTTTCGAGCACCACGATGCTGTTATCGACCGTCATGCCGATGGCAAAGGCCACACCCGCCAGCGAAATGACATTAATAGTGCGATCAAACACTAGCAGCCCGACGAAGGCGGCTAAGGTACACAGCGGAATACCGATAACACCAATCAGGGTGGCTCGATTCGAGCGTAAAAAGAGATACATAACCAAGGTTGCCAGTAAGGCACCTAGACCTAAATTGACCCACACATTTGCAACCGAATCTTGCACATAGCGCACATCATCACTGAATAACTCTAACTGCATGGCGTGCTGGGCGAGTTGATTTTGATTGATCTGCGCTATCACGGGCATCATGGCGGCTTTGATGGCGATAACATTAGAACCGACATCCCGCTTGACCGCTAAGCTGAGGGTACGTTCTTGTTCGGCAAAGGACAGTTCTCTGATCTCGGCGTGGTCGAGTTTTATCTCGGCCACGTCTTGCAGCAGAATATTGGTATTACCTTGGCGTTTTAAAATCAGTTGCTTAAGTTGATTTAAATCCTCGAAACGGCCAATCACCCGCAGTAAATAGCGTTTTTTACCGCTGTCGATATCGCCCGCAGACGTGTCCTTGTTGCGATCTCTAATGGCTTGCCGCACATCCATAATGCTGATGCCGCGTTGGGCGAGTTTGGCGGGATCGAGCCGTATTTGAATTTGCCGTTCGGCGCCGCCTTGAATGGTGACGGAGGAAACGCCTTTGACACGCTCCATTTGTGGCCGAATAAAGTCGTTAGCGAAATCGCGCATCATGTCTATATCTAGATTCAGCGGGTTCCCCGCGATAGGCACGAGACGGAAATACATGAAAGCGTTGTCTGAATATGAACTGCTGTAAAGCCTTGGTTGGTCGACGTTTTCAGGATAAGACGACACTTGGCTGAGCGCATTGCTAACCCGAATAAGCGCATCGCTTATCTCAGTGCTTTGGGGGAATTCGAGTTCTATCCATGCCGAACCCGTATCGGCCCAAGATGTCATGCGTTGTAAGTTGGGCAAGGTGCGCAGGTAGCGTTCCTGCTCAAGTAGAATTTCTTTTTCAACGTCTTGCGGTGTCGCTCCCGGCCAACCTGTGGCCACGCTGATGGTGCGCACATCTAAGTCGGGGATCATTTGGATTGGGATACGCAGTGCTACAGCCGTGCCCAATACGCAAAATATCAAGACGATGACCGACAGTAAGGTGCCATGTTTAATTCCAAACTTCAGCATCCCACTAATCTCCTACTGCAGAGTTGAGTACAGAGACTGGCTGTTGGTCTTGTAGGCTCTCGTTACCGCGGATCACCACGGGAGTGTCTTTGGGTAATGGGCTAAGGATTTCAATCCCGATGGCGCTCGTATGGCCCACTTGAACGGTATGCCGTTGGGCTATGTTGTTTTGCACGGTAAAAACACTGAACTGGCCGTCCGGGTGACGGACTAGCGCATCTTGCGGCACGACAACACTGTGTTGCGCCCGCTGTAAGTGGAAGGTCGCAGTGGCCGATGTGCCGGGCATCAAAAGTCCACTCGCATCAGGAATGGTTAAGCGCACCAAGAAGCTGCGAGCATTGTGGTCGCTCACGGGGACGAGTGCATTCACATGGCCGATAAACTGCTGTTCAGGCAGCATATCTGCGGCAATATCGACTTGAGTTGCAGTGGCTATGTTTTGGAACATTTCCTGTGGGACTTGAATATCGAGCCAGAGCTGCTCTTGGGATACTAAGGTGAAGATTTCAGTGCCGACATTGACCCATTCACCGGTTTCAGTTTGTTTGCTTGAAATCACTCCCGCAAACGGCGCGATAAGTTGGTGGCGGACGACCACCTCTTTTTGGTGTGCTAATGCCGCCGTTAAACTCTGCAGATTAGCTTCGGCTTCGGTTAACGCCGCTTGGCGAATCGCGCGCTCAGTTTCGGGGAATAATTGCTGAGAACTGAGTGTTTGCGCTTCGGTGAGGAGTCGCTGTTTTTCTAGCAGCATGGTCTTAGCGGCCATTACATCGGCCTGACGCTGTGCTAATTGGTGTATGGCTAAGGTGTCATCGAGTGCGAGCAAAGGCTGGCCAGCGTGGACTTGCGAGCCTGCATCGACCAGCACTTTGGCGACTAAGCCATCGGTACGTGCAGATAAGCGGGCTACCCGTGCGGATTTAATGGAGCCACTGAGTGGCAACAGTTCATTGGTGCTGCCTGTTTGGGGCAAGGCGACTGTTACAGGTGCAGTGCTTGCGTGTACTGCAGAACACAGCATGTATAAACCTATCATTAAATAACGCACGTTAACTCCATCTCACTATAAGATTATTACTGAGTGATAAAACTCGTGGTGGTGATGTGTAAAACGCTATCAACCTCGTTGCCTGCGAGTGTTTGTTTACCTTCTGTAGTGTGATTACTGACGAGTAAGTAGCGGCCCGCATCTGGGGTATCGAGGGCGAATTTACCTTGGGCATCGGTGGTGAAAGATTTACTCCAAAAACCGGGGCGATAAACTTGTACTGGATGATTCACCAGTGGTGCGCCTTTATAGCTAAGCACAAACTCGGGAACGCCTGACTTTACTGGCGTAAATTCAAAATCTTGCAGCGCTTTTGTGTGTTCTTGTCCCGTGCGGGCATAGAGTATTGCGGCCTGCAATCCGGTCTCAGTTTTCCATGGTTGCCACGCGGTATCGGCATAGAAACTGATGTCACTCTTGCTATCTTGGGTTTTGACCAGTAGATGATCGGCCTGCGCTGTGGCGGTTAACGGTGTCTTGGCATTGGCGGCGAAAATACGCGCCGCGCTTAAGGATGCTAACTCTTCTGCCGAAGCTTGCTCTGAACCCGGTTCGCCAAATTGCACTTTAACCGAACCATCGTTATTACGCTCAAGCCATACTTCATGTGCTTGAGCCGAAAAAGCGATACCGCCGAGTAAAGTGAGTATTACAAGTGCTTGTTTCATTTGATCATCCTTAATGTTATTTCGGGTTAGGGCTATGTTTTAGAGCGTCCAACGTAGTGATAGTGTGGCATTACGTGGCTCGCCAAAGTCGGCGTAACCCCAGAGTGAACGGTTGTAGTTCTTGTCGAAAATATTGTTAATGTTCAATTGCATAGAAATAGAAGGTGTGATTTGGTAGCCAAACATTAAGTCAACGAGTGAGTAGGCGGATTGTGTTTGGCGGTAAGCCACATTCGGCGCGCCATCGACACCCCAAATAGTGCCTTGATAGAAGGTGCTGCTCTGCCAGCGCCAGCTCGCACCTGCAGTAATGCCCGGTAGAATATCTTCAAAGTTATATTTAGTGGTGAGTTTGAAGATATCTTCGGGCAGATAAGTTTGACGACGTAGGCCATCTTTATCTTCTGCATTGTTGTGGGTATAACCACCGCTGATATCCCATAAGTCGGTAAGACGTCCGGCAATTTCTAACTCATAGCCCTTGGTGGTAATCCCATCCACACTTTCGTAGATAGAGTCACCGGAAGGTAGCTGACCTTTACCTGCATATTCAGGTTCGTTGTCTTTATTGGTTTCGTAGATGGCGGCTGACATGTTTAGCGTGTCATCGAACAACGCGACCTTGACGCCGCCTTCGACGTTTGTGCCTTCTGCAGGTTCGAGCAGTTGGCCATCTTCACCAAAATAGGTGCCAGGTTTGAAGATTTCAGTACGGCTAGCGTAGACAGCGATCTGCTCGGTCACATCGTAGACTAGGCCGTAGTAGGGGATGAAAATACCGGTTTTTCCATGGTTGCATCTGTGCTGTTACCCACGAGATCATGCTTTTCATAGGACCAGTTACTTACGCGTCCACCGACCATTAATTTCAGTGAATCCAATACATTGACACGGACAGTGCCGTAAACACCCGATTGGCTTTGCTCATTGGTTTGGCCATTGGTGGGTGAATTAGGAATATTAGGCTTGGGATAATGGCCTTGATCCGCCACGTTATAGCGACGTTGGGGGGTGGAGTTCGTGTTGATGTTATCGAACTCGTTGTCACCGTAGTTAAAACCGATCACAGCGCTATGTTCACGGCCGAGTAAGTCGAAGTTACCCGTTGCATACAGGTTGAAACTGTTGGTATCTGACTCGCGATCATGTTGGGCGGCATAAGTATCGCCCCAAGGGCCAACAAATTCGCCGGTTGATTTGACGATATAATCGCCTGGGTAAAAGGCCAATGCATCTATGGTGGCGTTGGCGATACGATAGGCACTGACGAGTGACCAGTCGTTATCGAATCTATGTTTAAATTCGGCCATGAGACTCTTTTGGGTCACGTCCCAATGGGTCCAGTCCTGTGAGCTAGAGTAGTTGCGGCCAAAATCGACAGCTGTGCCATCGGTATAAAATGCGGGATTAGAGTTCCAGTTATACACACCGTCGGTTTGTGATTTTTGATAGTCCGCAAACAGTGACAGGCTAGTATCTGTGCCGAGACTCGTTTCAACCACGCCATAGAGCACTGTGGTATCGCGTTGATAGCGGTCGATAAAAGAGTCGCCTTTCTTCACCGCACTCACGAATCGACCTTTCACATTGCCTGAATCCGTGAGCCAGCCAGAAACGTCGGCCTCTAATCTATAGGTATTCCACGAGCCATAACTTGCACTTGTCGTGGCGCGGGTGTCATCCGTTGGGCGTTTACGAATAAAATTAACCGTTGCAGAAGGTTCACCTAAACCGCTTAAAATCCCTGCCGCACCTTTTAATACTTCAACCCGTTCGGCAATCACAGGGTCTAAACCTTGATCAATTGAGCCGCTGTAAACATGGGATGAAGAGGTTGTGATTAAGCCGTCAATTTGGACACCGCTGTCGAGTGCATAGCCGCGCACGAATATCTGACTATTTTCAGAGGCATCGCCCACCATAGTGACGCCAGGAGTGTGATTTAACACTGACTCCATAGTGACCAAACCTTTGTCACTGATCATCTCTTCGGTAATCAAAGTGACGCTTTGTGGGGTTTCTTTGAGTGACATAGACAAACCCGTGGCGCTATTCATTGCCGCGCGGGTGTATGTTCCTACCACGTTCAATCTTTCTATCTGTTCTGTATCTTTTTTCTCATCTTGCTTAGGGTCAGTATTGGCTTGAACCGTCAGAGTAAGTGTGCTGAGAAGTACAGGGATCAATGGCGAGCGCCAAGACGTTAAAACAGATAGGGGAGGCATGGTATTTCAATCCTTTCAGGCGATTTCAGATTAAATGATGATTGGTGATCCTGAGTGCAAACAAAGTGTTTAGGTGCAAATGAGAATCGATCGCATGATAGGTTTGTTGAAAATAAATGCAATATGCTCAATGTGTAAATTGTTTAAGCTGGGTTGTAACTTATTGGCGAATAGCTTGTCAGCGAGCTGTGATAAGCCGTCGCAATGGGATCTGAGGTTTTAGCGCATGCCTTACTATAACTCGGTTTCAGGGCATCGACTGGGAACTCAGGCTGTTGTGGTTCGAGTCAATTTAGCCAACAAAAAGGCCACAGTCGTTACCGACTGTGGCCTTTAATCTTTACAATTGAATCGAAATCCAGCGGACTTGTTAAGCCTAAAAGTGTGATTTACACCTTAGGTTTACGCCCGCACTTGGCCTGTGCCTGAGACTAAATACTTCTCTGCGGTCAAGGATTCGAGTCCCATTGGGCCGTAGGCATGTAGCTTAGAGGTCGCGATGCCGATTTCTGCTCCAAGGCCGAGTTCGCTGCCGTCGGAGAAGCGCGAAGAGGCATTGACCATTACCACAGAAGCATCGACCGCACGTTGGAAGTGTGCGGCTGTAACTTCGTTTTCGGTGCAAATTACTTCGGTGTGCTGGCTACCAAAACGGGCAATATGTTGGATAGCATGGTCAAAGTGATCGACTTGGCGAATGGCAATTTCGAGATCTAAATACTCTTGGCCGAAATCGTCTTCTTCCATATACGTACAGTTTTCGAAGTAGCCACCGGATTGGGTACAAGCATTGATTTTAACCTTATGCTCGGCCAGCGCTTTGGCTACTTTAGGCAGGAATTGCGAGGCAATTTCTTGGTGTACTAATAGGGCTTCGAGGGCATTACATACGCCAGTGCGCTGGGTTTTACCGTTGAGCAGTAAGTCCATAGCAATATCCAGATCGGCATCTTTATCGACGTATAAATGACACACGCCTTTAAAATGCTGGATCACTGGGATTTTACTGTTGTCAGTCACAAAGTTTATCAAGCCTTCGCCGCCGCGGGGAATGATCACATCGATATAATCTCGTTGCTGCAGCAGTTCTAGCATGAGGGCGCGATCTGGGTCGGGCACCACTGTGATTAACGCCTCGGGCAAGCCGTATTGTTTCAATACGCTTTGTAAAATAGTGGCGATAATTTTACTGCTGTGCAGCGCCTCTTTACCACCGCGCAAAATCACGGCATTACCGGATTTAAAGCACAGGGCACCCGCATCGGCGGTGACATTGGGGCGCGCTTCATAAATCATACAAACCACGCCCAATGGAACGCGCATCTTACTGATGGATAAACCATTAGGTCGTTGACCAATATAGCGTTCGTTGCCAATGGGATCGGGTAAGGCGGCGATGGCTTCAATGCCTACCGCCATAGCTTCTATACGCTCTGGTGTTAGCGTTAATCGGTCGAGCATGGCTGGGCCGACGTTATCGGCTGTTGCTCTGTGTAGGTCAATTAAGTTAGCGCTTTGGATTTCGTAGGACTTTTCGCGTAATGAGCGTGCCATATCGAGGAGTACAGTATTTTTAAGCTGTTCGTCAACTTGGGCGAGAATAAGAGCCGCTTTGGCAGCTTCTTGAGATAAGTTTTTGATTAAAGTCATATTTACTCCGCTTAGATGTTTACTCGCTTAGTTTTATTCGGCTGATGCTTATTCGAGAATGGCGATGTTTTTCTCGGAAATAATCGGTCCAGTCTTTTGCTGAAATTCACTGGCAAACTCGCGATCGTCTTGGTCTGTGATAAAGCTAAGTAAACAACTGCTGTAATTGGATTTGGCCTTTGCCAATTTAGTGCCATCGTCTTTGCGTACTAAAATGGTGTCACCGACAGAAAAGTCCCCATTGATGGCAACGACATCGTCACTGGTCAATTGCTCGCTATGGATATCAAGGGCGATATTAAAGTCATTTTCAACAATGACTTCGCCTTGAGCCTGCGAGGTATGTGTCATCCAGTGCAAGTGATCCTGCATTGGCTTTTCATCGGGGGTAAATAAGGTTCCTGGGTTTTGGCCCTTCAACAATTGGTTGAAAGAGTCAGCATCAAAGCCATTGATAATAAAGGTTTCAATCCCGTGGGAAATCGCCTTCTTGGCGGCTTGGATCTTAGTGCGCATACCGCCAGTACCGACGGCACTGCTGGCGCCGCCCGCCATGGCGTAGATCTCGGCATTAATCTCGGTCACCTGCTTGATAAGCTGTGCATCGGGATATTCATGGGGGTTTTGCGTGTAAAGCCCATTCACATCCGAACAGATAATCAGCGTATCGGCATCGGCCGCTGCGGCTACCATGGCCGAAAGATTATCGTTATCGCCAACTTTGAGCTTGTCGGCGGTCACGGCATCGTTCTCGTTGATGATAGGCAGTAGCCCATGTTCGAGTAGGCTGAAAATCGTATCTTTAATACTGATGTAACGATCTCGGTTGCGTAAATCACCGTGGGTTAACAGTAGCTGTGCGGTCGGGAAATCAAATAACTTGTTCCATGTGGCCATCATATCGGCCTGACCCGCTGCAGCCATGGCTTTCTTCACAGTGACGCTCGGTTTATCAACCTCGCCAAAGTGATGCCATCCCGCGGCGACTGAGCCCGAAGAGACCAAGACAACTTGGATCCCTTGGGCACGACAATAAGTAATAAATTGGGCAATGCCGAGTAAGTAGTGACTGCTGCAACCTTGTTTGTGGGGTGCAATCAGGGCACTACCTACCTTAACGACAATGCGTTTCCAGGGTAAGTCAGTCATACCTGCGCGCCTCATCTGTCTTCGGCTAAAACACGGCCAGCCTTATGGAATAATTTAGTGGTTTTGGCACAGGGATCAGTATCGAGTAACGAGACTATCCAAATCACCACACTGCTCACGGCAAAGCCGGGGATCATTTCATACACCACTGTGGTTAAGGCTTTTCCATCTGCCAATACCGGGGCATAAATCCAAAACAACACTGTAGCTGCGCCTGACACTATGCCGGCAATCGCGGCTTTGTGGGTTAGGTTCGCTTTATACAAGCTAAACAAAACTAACGGACCAAATGCGGCACCGAATCCTGCCCATGCATTACTCACTAGTGATAGCACACTGCTAGAGCGGTCGAGCGCCAGTAGACTCGCGACAATTGCCACGCCTGCTACGCCAAAGCGTCCCATTTTCACCATGTCTTTCTCGGTAGATTCTTTCTTCGAAATCACGCGATAGATATCTTCCGTGAGTGAGCTTGATGACACTAATAGCTGCGATGAAATGGTACTCATGATCGCGGCCAGAATGGCGGCCAGTAAGAAGCCACTAATGATCGGATGGAACAACAACTCAGAAAACACGATAAAGATGGTTTCAGGATCGGTCAGCTTCATACCAAATTTATTGGCGTAAGCGATACCGACAAGACCTGTTGCCAGTGCACCCACAATGGTCACTGTCATCCAGCCCATACCTATGTGTCTGGCAGTTTTAATGTCAGCTACTGAACGAATCGCCATAAAACGCACAATAATATGCGGTTGGCCAAAGTAACCGAGTCCCCAAGATAAGCTTGAGATAAGCCCTAACATAGTGACGTTTTGCATGGCATCGGTGAAGTGTGGAATCGATTGATACGCAAAGTTCAGCATAGTGTCAGCGCTGGTAAACTCTTGATATGCCACCACAGGCACTAAGATTAAAGCGACAAACATGATACAGCCTTGGACAAAGTCAGTGAGGCTCACTGCTAAGAATCCGCCCAACAAGGTATAAGAAACCACTACGCCGAGGGTGACGACTAAACCTATGTCGTAGTTCAGGCCAAATGCTGACTCAAATAACTTACCGCCAGCCACTAAACCCGCTGAGGTATACAAGGTAAAGAAGATCACAATGATCACGGCCGAGATAATTCGGATACTGCTGTTGGCATTGCCGAAGCGTTTAGCAAAAAACTCCGGGATAGTAAGGGCGTTATCCGCGACTTCGGTATAGACCCTTAATTTGGGTGCAACGACCAAGTAATTAATTAGAGCACCAATCAATAGCCCAAGTGCGATGTAAATGGTTTCGAAACCAACCAAAAACATAGCACCGGGAAGACCCATTAGCATCCAGCCACTCATGTCAGATGCACCCGCTGAGAGTGCGGTGACCTGTGGACTTACCTTACGGCCGCCAAGAATATAGCCTGACACATCGCTGGTGGATTTTTTGTAAGCGAATAAGCCAATGGCGAGCATAACGATAAAGTAGATAGCTAAGGAAATGTAAGCGAGGTAATTCATTGGTTATTTTTCTCCTAACGCTTTGTTATTTTGAATAATACTCGGTTTCAAAATGACAAAGAGATAGGTGCTTAATATTGCAAGTAAACACATAAACTGCATTGATTCCTTAGCGTGTAATCGGGTAAAGCTTGCTACTTGCGAGATGAGATTTTCCTCTGGTGGGTTCTCCGTAGACATAATTGCTCCTTGGTTGATAATTGAATTTATATCACCAACATAGTTAGTGATCTAATTATATTAAGGCATTTTATCGGCCAAATATCAAGCTTCTATTGGATTTAAATGGTTTTGGCGGCGGTACGAGAGTGGCTTTTGGGGCGGAAAATAGTTTGAGAGCTGACTATTTTTCAGAGGTGTTTTTCTGCTCGGCGATACTGTGGGCGGTACGTTCGAAGGTTAAGGTGATGCGTTCAAACATCCCAGTAATCAGAGTGAATTGTTCGTGGGGTAACGGGCATTGCGCCAGCGCTTGTAATAAGGCTTCGCTGCTGGTGTTAAACTCTTCTGCGACTTGGCCGTGGGCGCAGGCGATAAATGCCTGACCTAAATTGTGTTGCCAGAGGTTGAGTGCATTTTCTAAGCCTAAGTCTGAGTGCGTATCTGAAATCCCCTGCAACATGCGTCGCATTCGAATCGACACATGGCCTAGATTCAGTGCAGTGAACACCAGATCGGTAAATACCCTCGAACTCTTGCCCGAGCCTTTTTCGTAACTGGCTATCCGCAGCAGTCGATCGCCCATGCGGGCGTTAAACCAAGGCTCAGGATCGTTATGCTGCGCGATATGCACTAGATCTTTTTGGATAGATTGCAGCAGACGATATTGCATCAGCCGCTGGCTAGGTTCGGTGATCAATTTAAATAGCCAATACAGCACAGTAACGCCAACAAAAATCGCTAAGGCATTGCTGACAGTGTTTTCTATCGCAAATGAAATGGTATTACTGGGCTGTACTAATACCGCAAACGGCACGCAAATCCCGAGACCATAGGGCAAGGTCGGTCGATTCGCTAAGGCGAGTAGCCCAATAAAAAAGGGGCCTGCGAGCACTAAAATGAGGATTTCGAAATCGCCACTACTCTCTGCCAGCAAAGGTAAAGCGTAAAACACTGTGAGGGGCACAGCTATAGTGATACCGACAAGAATACGGCGCAAAATCGTGGTTAGTATCGGCAGTGGCTGGCGCGCCATCATGATGGAAAAGACCACAGGCATCAGGATCATCATGAGTACCGCACTCGACCCTGTGCCGATCCACAGCGAAGCCCCAATGACAAATACCGCCATGCTGCGTAGACCGGTCGTAAACCCTATCAGTGGATCTCGGTGAAATTCCATTGGCGGCGCGTTGAGTTGTACCGCAGAATTGCTTGTCAGCACGTTATAACTCTTGAGCACCATGATCAGATCGGCGCTTAATTCCATCGCAACTTTGAGTAAGCGAGTCTCTAATGGGCTTCGGTCGCGGTATTGCATCAGGTTTTGCTGGAGTTGATACCTCAAGGTGCGCGCCATTTTGTAGCATTCTTGGTAATCACTGGATTGCGCCATCAAGGTAAAACTACTGCGCATATTGGCTAAGGTTTTCGCGAGTGGTTCGCTAACAAGATGGGAATGATTACGTTGCAGCCGGCCAAATATTTGGATTGCCGCCAATAGCGAAAGGGTTTTATTGCAGAGAAAGTTCGCCGCATGGCTCTGCCCGCGTCCTTCGGGGCCTTCATAAATCACTGCGCTGGAGTCGTCACTCAGCGCCGATACTGATTCCATAATAGTGTCGATATGTTCATGGCGACTCGCATGTTCCCCCTGTAAATCGAGTTCTAATGCAAGATAGTTAAGCGTATGATTAATGGTGTTTTTAGCATGTAATTGCAGACTATGTTTTACCTTGGTCGGCCAAAGTAGCGAGCTGACCAAGACGGCGCATATCGCCCCGACGACAATCTCGCTGATCCTCGACTGTGCCACATCGAATATTTTTGCACTATCGGCCGTGCTTGGGCTCGCCATCACAATGAGCACTATCAAGCAGGCTGTCATGCCCGCCATGGCAAAGGCATAGACAAAGTTTTGCTGGCGCACCATGGCCGACAACCCAGAATTTAGCCCTATCCAGCAGGCGAGTAATCCTAAGGCGAGTTCGGGATAGGGCGTAAACCCGTTGAGTATGGCAATCCCCGCGAGCGCGCCGACTAAGGTGCCGCCGATTTGGCATAAGCCCTTTTCGATCACGAGCCCGCTTTCGGGGCGGATTTGCAGAAATACCGCCGACACCAGCGCCCAATATGGTCGTTCTAGATTTAAGAACATGGCCACATATAAGGCGAGCGCCATCGAGATCACGCCTTTAATCGCGAAGATAAGGGTTCGTCGGTCGGGAAAAAATAAACTCTTCAGTAACAGCGTCATAATGACTATTTGTCAGTCTGTAGCTGGATGGAAACTGTCATGCCGACGCTCAGCTCTATGTCCTTAGGAATGCTGTCTAGCTGGATATCGACCGGAATACGTTGTGACAATCTCACCCAATTAAAGGTTTGGCCGATTTGCGGTAATAACTGCCCATTAGCGGTGACATTGGTATTGGCGATTGCCTTGCCTATGCTGGTCACTTTGCCGTGCAAGACATGGCCGCCACTCATCAGGCTGACATCGGCGTTTTGACCTATGTGAACCAAGGGGATTTTGGTTTCTTCAAAATACCCTGTGATATAGAGAGAGTCTTGTTTGACGAGCGAAAATACTGAGTTGCCTTTGCTGACATAGTTGCCATTACGCAGGCTTAAATTGATCAGGGTGCCATTTTCGGGAGCGTGAATTTGCGTTCGCGCTAAGTCAATTTTGGCGGTATTCAATTGTGCCTGTGCGAGTTCATAACTGGTTCTTGCCAGTTCGGTATTGATAAAGGCTTCGTCGAAGGTTTCTTTGCTGACTAAGTTGGCGTTGGTCAAACTAATACGGCGTTTGTATTTATGTTTTGCCAGTTCCCATGCTAATTTTTGGCTTTCCGCTTTGGCATTCAATTCGGCAATGGTGGCTTTGTAGCGGGTATCGTCCACTGTGAACAATACATCACCTTTATTAACGACTTGATTGTCTTTTACATTCAGTTGGTTCACCCAACCGGATACATCTGGCGCTATGGTAATGATTTCGGCGCGAACTCGGCCGTCGCGGGTCCAAGGAGAATAAAGGTAGTGCGACCATATCCAATGTCCGGCGATACCTGCAATCGCGACCACAATAAGGGTGAGGCTGATACGAAAGATTTTTCCCATGAACAATCAACTCCCAAGCAAGTAAATGACCAACGCCAGATAGCAGATAAACAGCCCAACTTCGAACCAAGCCGCGCGCCACAGCTTGTGATAGAGTCCAGTTTGATAGAGTACCCAGCGAGTGATGCAGGAAAGCAGAAAAGCTAAGGGGATAAAGATAATTAATGGACTAAATAACAAACCATCGAACGCGAGTTCTTTAAGCATTACGCTATTCATCCCGATAACAGTGGCGCAGCGATAACCGCGCTAGGTGTTTAAAATGCAAAGTACTCAGTCGAGATTATAGGAAAGTCGCGTGAGAGTTAATGGTTTTATACTATCTGTGATCAATTAGGGCCAGCATAAGCTGGCCCTAAATATGATGAAATCAAAGCGAAAATCACTTCTACCTCATAGTAACAAACTCTTCGGCGCCTGTTGGGTGGATAGCAACGACCGCATCGAAATCGGCCTTAGTCGCGCCCATTTTCATGGCGACGCCGAAACCTTGAAGGATTTCGTCCATACCAAAACCAATACCATGAATACCAACGACTTTTTCGTCCTTGCCAGCGCAGACTAACTTCATCTTACAGGCTTGGCGATGGGCCGTAACGGCGGTGTACATGGAGGTAAACGTCGACGTATACACTTTGACGTTATCGTCGCCGTATTGAGTACGGGCCTCAGGTTCGGTCAAGCCCATAGTGCCGATAGGTGGATGGCTGAACACAACGGTTGGGATCAGGCTGTAATCCATTTTGGCATCTGTCATACCGTTAAATAAACGCTCGGACAACAAACGGCCCGCTTTAACCGCAACAGGAGTGAGCTCTACGCCGCCCGCCATAATGTCGCCGACACAGTAAATCCCTTTGTGAGTCGTATTTTGCTGCTCATCAGTGATGACATAGCCTTTGTTATCTAATTGCACTTCGGTATTTTCTAGGCCGATATTGCCTGTTGCAGGTGAGCGGCCAATTGCCCAAATCAAGTAATCGACTGTAATGCTTTCACCGTTTTCTAAGTTTAATGTCAGGCTGTCATCGGCATTTTTAACCACGGCTTTTGGCACGCTATGGGTGTGCAATGTTGGGCCTTCGGTTGCCATCGCATCGACGAGAGCATCGACTAATATGGGGTCAAAGTTACGCAGCGGCGCATGTTTACGCACTAATAAGTGAGTTTCACTGCCCAGAGCGTGTAACACGCCAGCGACTTCAACAGCGATATAACCCGCACCAACAACGGCAACGCGCTTAGGTTGCTCGCGTAGGGCGAAGAAACCATCGGAATCGATACCGTATTGCGCGCCAGGAATGTTCGGAATAGTCGGTGCGCCGCCAGTGGCGATAAGAATATGATCGGCGGTGTAATGTTCGCCGTCCACTTCGATGGTGTTGCCATCCACAAAACGGCCGTAGCCATTTAACAGCGTCACTTTATTGTTGGCAAAACCACGGCCATAGGCATCGTGAATGCGACCAATGTAGGCTTCGCGGTTTTCGACCAAAGTGTTCCAATCGAATTTATTAACAGTGACGTCGAAGCCATAATCTTTGGCGTAAAGGTTCATCGCTTCGGCAACATGGGCGCCATACCACATGACTTTTTTGGGCACACAACCTACGTTTACACAGGTGCCACCCACGTGTTTGGCTTCGATGAGTAGAACCTTAGCACCACGCATTGCCGCTCGGTTTGCTGAGGCGATACCGCCGCTGCCTGCGCCTAGGCAGATATAGTCAAAATGTTGAGCCATGAGTTTCTCCGTCTTACTTCAAGGATGAGATGCTTTACAGCAGAAGGTCATTGTAGGGGGCTTTGCGGTAACAGACCAGCCTATTGCATCACTAACGTATAAGGCATTGCTTTTAATAAAAATACTCCTAAAGTTGCATTCAGTTGTTATCGCGTGGCTGTTTCGCGGCGATATTGGCACTTAGAGTGATCGTTATGAGCTGGGCCTTCTGCACCACATTTCAAACATTGCCACTCCTTTTGGCGGGCGCTGAGTTCATCGGCTTGATGCTTAGCAGCGTTATCTTGCTTGTCGCCGAGAAGGGACTCTAGCTGATCCATACGTTTATCGAGCCAACGGCAGTTAGGATCATTGGCGACATGTTCACGACTGGCGAGCTGTTGTTTGCGACTGAGTTTTTTACTCTTAGCGGCTTTGTTCGATTGAGTGGCTTTAGTTGATTTATTGGTTTTGGATGGCTCTGCGGGTGTGACAGTGGGGGGCGAATACTCGAATGCACTTTGCACTTGGTTAGGCACATTAATCGGCTTGCCCTCATTGTCGAGCAAAGTGCCTAGGGGCAAAGGCGCCGTTTGTGCCGGTTGCGCTAAGGATTCTAGACTCGGTTCAGGCTCAGATACCTGTTGCGCATTAGTCGAGCTTGTCACTTGGATAAAAAGCAGGGGCAAGGTAATGATAGCGGTTCGGATAAGATAGAAATGATGCGTTAACATTCCCTGTTCCTCGGCAAAATCGATGTGAATAGTGAGTCGCTCCGTCGACATTTTGAGTTTAGTTAGAGAGCTTTGTTTTTGCCAAATGTCACGGGATAAATTGACTGAGGAAGGTTGTAATACGGCGCTAGAAACACAGAGCTAAAACGACGTTAAAACGTTATTGCAAAGTGGATGCCTGCATAGGTTTGATCCTGTGAACTCATATCGCCATTGGCTGAGGCTTCTTGCTCAATATCACTCTGGGCAATGCTGTGGCTAATGTGCCCGCTAATATTCATGCTTGGGGTCAGTTGATAATTCGCTTCGAGGCCAAACTGCAGGTTATTACTGCCATCGTGTTCTTCCGTGCGGTATTTAAAATCAAACCCTTGAGTGATATAGGGCGTGAGGCTGAATTGGTCTGTGATATTCCAATAACTGTGCAAACTCACTTCAACAAAGTAGCCTGCCGCCTCTGTGGAATAGACATAACTCACCGATGGTACCAACCAAGCTGTGGCGCTGTAGGCGAGTTCTGCAAATAGCTCGTTATCTTGGCAGCGGCTATTGCTATAGCCTTCAATGCGCTGATATCCCAGATTGGCCTCTAGGTTTTCGGCTAAGTTGAACCCATATTCAAGGCCGATATTCCACTCTGTATAGGCTTGGCTATCACCGCGTCCGACTAAGGCATAAGTGGTTAAGTTGCCGTGTTGAACAGCAGCATTGAGCCAATAAATACCCCCATTTTGCAAGTTATTGCGACCCTGTGAGACATATTTGCTGTCCCAACCTAAATCCAGCGTCACCGCCAAAGGTTCTGTTATCTGGCGGGGTAATATGGTGTTTGAAATACTATCGACTTGTTCTAGGCCCTCATTAGCAACTGCGTTGTGACTAAGGCAGTTGATCCCTAATGTGCAGAGGACGCTGGCGATAAGTTTCACTGAGTGTGTTGCCATATTTTTACTGATTTTGGTCGAGGTATGTTAGTTATGCAGATAATACCTTGCCAACATACAAACATTAATGCGAATTGATTCGATTTGCGATCGAGATTGCAACAATGTGTAGGTAAATAAAACGTAAATCCTAAATGCGAACTAGTTCACTTTTTTTCAAGGGAAATAGGGTTAAGTAAGGCGTTCGAAGGGGACAATCGGTTTTCTCGCCTTGATAAATAGGCCATTAGCCCTTATTTATAACAGATACAGATTGTTGAGGAGTCAATATGAGCAACCCTTTGCTTAGCGGCGCAAAATTACCGCTTTTTTCACAGATTAAACCGGAACATATTCAAGTCGCCGTTGAGCATGCCATTGCTCAGTGCCGCACTAAGATTGATGAAGTGCTGCAGAACCAAGGTCCTTTTACGTGGGACAACTTGGTCGCGCCATTAGAACAGGTTGACGATGAGCTAAGCCAAATTTGGTCGCCCGTTTCTCATATGAATTCAGTGACTAGCACAGATGAGTGGCGTGCCGCCCATGATGCTTGTTTACCTCTTTTATCGGAATACGGCACTTACGTTGGCCAACACCAAGGTTTGTATCAAGCCTATAAAGCGCTGCGAGCATCCAATGAATTTGCACAATTGAGCCAAGCCCAGCAGATGGTGATAGAGCACAGCCTGCGCGACTTTGAACTATCGGGTATTGGTTTAGATGACGCGCAAAAAGTGCGTTATGGCGAGATTGTAAAACGTCTTTCTGAACTCACCAGTGTTTTTTCGAATCAATTACTGGATGCGACGCAAGCTTGGACTAAGTTGATCACAGATGAAGCTGAGCTTGCTGGTTTGCCTGAGTCTGCCAAAGCCGCCGCTAAAGCGATGGCGCAGTCGCGTGAGCTAGAAGGTTGGTTATTTACCTTAGATTTTCCATCTTACCTACCCGTCATGACCTACAGCGAAAACCGCAGTCTTCGGGAAGAATGCTACCGTGCGTTTGTCACTCGCGCTTCAGATCAAGGTCCCAATGCCGGAGAGTTTGATAACAGCCCGCTGATGGACGAAATTCTTGCTTTGCGCCACGAACTCGCATTGTTACTCGGTTTTGACAGTTTTGCTGACAAATCCCTAGCGACGAAAATGGCTGAAACGCCGGCGCAGGTGATGGCATTTTTAAATGAATTAGCGCTGCGCTCAAAGGATCAAGCTAAGGCAGAACTGGCTGAGCTGAGAGCGTTTGCCGAGGCCGAATATGGCGTGACTGAAATGGCCTCTTGGGACTTAAGTTTCTATGCTGAGAAGTTGCAGCAGCATAAGTATGAGATTTCACAGGAAATCCTGCGTCCGTATTTCCCCGAAGATAAAGTGCTCTCGGGTTTGTTCTACACAGTATCGCGTTTGTTCGGCCTTAAAATCCTTGAGCAAAAGGATTTTGACCGATGGCATAAAGACGTGCGTTTTTTCGATATTTTCGACGAAACTGACGAACACAGAGGTAGTTTCTACCTCGATTTATATGCCCGCACAGGTAAACGTGGTGGTGCTTGGATGGATGACTGCCGTGTGCGCCGTCAAACCGCCAATGGATTACAAAAGCCAGTGGCTTATTTGACCTGTAACTTTAATGGTCCGGTCGATGGCAAACCCGCGCTGTTTACCCATGATGAAGTGACAACCCTGTTCCACGAATTTGGCCATGGTATCCACCACATGCTGACCAAAATCGATGTTGCAGGCGTGTCGGGTATCAATGGTGTGCCTTGGGATGCGGTCGAGTTACCAAGTCAATTTATGGAAAACTGGTGTTGGCAGGAAGAAGCATTAGCCGAAATTTCTGGCCACTTCGAAACGGGCGAGCCATTACCTAAAGCCTTGTTAGATAAAATGCTGGCGGCGAAAAACTTCCAGTCTGGCATGATGATGCTGCGCCAACTCGAGTTCTCGTTGTTCGATTTTAGAATGCACCACGAATACGACCCAGCTAAAGGCGCGCGCATTCAAGAAACCTTAGACGAAGTGCGTCGTCAGGTGGCCGTATTAACACCGCCGGATTTTAACCGTTTCCAACATGGATTTGCCCATATTTTTGCGGGCGGTTATGCCGCAGGTTATTACAGCTATAAATGGGCAGAAGTGCTGTCGGCGGATGCGTTTTCCCGCTTCGAAGAGGAAGGTATCTTTAACCCTGAAACGGGTCGTCGCTTCCTGCACAATATCCTCGAAATGGGTGGTTCAGCCGAGCCGATGGACTTGTTCAAACAGTTTATGGGACGCGAGCCGAATATCGATGCCCTGTTAAGACACTCAGGTATTGCTGCATAAGCAATTGTGAGTTTTGATAAATCAGCCCCTTTTAATGGGATGATTATTTGAGGGTATTTAGCTTAACCTAACGATAAAAAGACGCCTTAG
>NZ_JBHFFD010000040.1:0-18790 GCF_043359565.1 Shewanella sp. S23-S33
GATCGACAGCAATGCATTGTAGCGAGGTTGGATTTGACATAGCGCTTTAATGTCGCGCTCTATTTGATTAATTCTCTCATTTAAAACACATAAATCTTCATATAAAAGTTTTAACAGGTAATGAAGCGTATAAGACAGTTCATGCTCATTATTTGCTAAAATACGGCTAAGTGACGCTTGTAATTGCAACCTGCCGACAGAGAAGATCACACCAGACTCGCTCGCTAGGCTTCGAATTTGATTGACCATGGCGGTTCGATTTTGAACGAGACGACTACGTACACAACGTAATGCTTTAATGTCTTGTTGCTCAACAGTTTTAACTGGAACCATGTGGATATTAGGTCTGAAAACCGCTTCGCATATAGCGAGGGCATCGTTGGCATCATTCTTTTGGTTTGCAACAAATGGCTTAACATGTTGAGCAGGGATCAATTGCACTTGATAACCAAGTGCTTGAAATTGTCTTCCCCAGTAATGCGCCGTACCACAGGCCTCCATAGCAATAAGACTAACTTCGGGGAATTGTCTAATTTTATCGAGCAGCTTGTTTCTGTTAACCTTTTTGTTAGTCATGACTGAGTTATCCATAAGACAAACACAAACTTGAAAAACATTTTTGGCTAAATTGATACCAATAACTTTAATATCCATGATGGAAACCTCCAGAACTATTTGTCAGCTTCAAGCTTGGCATAATACTGCAAGCTTAGGTGCTGAGGCGTCCATCACATCACTACACTACACTACAACCCTAAAGCGAATTCAACCGCAAAATACATAGGTAGTGTCAAGTTAGCGCGTACAATGTTGCCTGCACTTGTTTAAAGCTAAACCTAAGCTGCGTAAGGATAAACGTTCTTCTAAGGCTGGGCGAAATCACACCGCACAAAAGAGTTACAGCTTAGGGAGTAAAGAGCCTTGGCTACTCGCAACAAATCTACCGCCGGACTACTTTGGCCCTTCAAAGGTCGTCGATTTATATGCTAACCGAATGCAAATTGAAGAAACCTTCCGCGATTTAAAAAGTCCGCAATATGGCATGGGACTTAGACGAAGCCGCAGCCGTTGTCCAAAGCGATATGATGTATTGCTGCTCATCTCTATGCTGGCTGAAATCGTGTTGTGGTGTATTGGGTTAGCGGCACAACACCTTGGATGACAAAGATATTTTCAAGCCAATACAGTGAGAAAGCGGGCTGTGCTATCAATAGTTAGACTTGGAAAGGAAGTACGCAAAAGAGACAAATATCCGGTAAAGGAGACCATTTTTCGCTGGGCATTAATCGAATATATAAACTTAGTTCATGACGCTGGAAGACCCCAATTATGAGGGGATCCCCCAGAGCACTGTTAACAACAAAAACCGTTAAACAAGAAAAATAATCAGACTGAAGGAGAAAATTAGTGATCAAAAACACGGTGGAATTTTTGATACTACACGTGAAAATATAAAAATAGAAATATCAACACTTAGTGATAAAGGAGCAACAAAAATGTGTTAAATACTCTGAGAAAAGACGCACCAATTTCGTTCGACATTGCCGACTGTAATACTGAAGTGGTTGGTAAATCTGCTATAATTAGGGACTTTCAACTTGTAGGTGTTGAGCTTGGGGGCATGCTTCCGAGTAATTATCGTGAATTGCTTGCATCCATCAGAGCGAGTTTTCCAGATAATAGCATCATCAATGGGATGCTAGAAAAATATTATGCCCGTGGTCAACTCGATAATACTTTAAAACCTAATGCAACCCAAAAGATTCTCTCTACGCTTTTTTCTTTACCACAGAATCAAGAAAAAATTGCTCATCATTTCGGTGGGCAGCTTGATACTTCATGAGATCAATCAAGCATGCTAAAAAGTATTAAAATAGGTAAAACAGGCCTATGTACTTAGCTTGCCATGAAATGCTGTGCAGATATATACCAAGATATCCCATTTTTTAATGATATAAAAACGAAAGAGAGTTTCGATGAAGTAGTTCATCTCAAGATAGATAATGGAGGAGAACCCTACTTGCACGCTCGAGGGTTAGCATTATCAGCACACGAAACAACGCTTAATATTGAAAAAGTAGGCTTTCACCTCATCGGCCTTACACCTAAAAAAGCGGTTATGGGCATGAGGTCGCTGCTGTTATCGATGATAAGACAAAGCAGTACAAATATTTGGTTCCTAACCTTGGAGAGTTTTCTTTCCCTACATCTGAAAAATGAAATCGTTTATCCAAACTTCATCGGCAAGAATATATATTGATCTAAAACTGAGTGAAGACTTAGTTTTAACGCCAATCTAACACTGAATATAATCTAATCTCAAAGCTGCGGTTATTTGAACACCAAGCCAAAAGTAGGCCCTCCTCTAAGGGCTTACTTTTGGACTGTAACGCAGCTCAGATTAACACTCAACTTTGAAAATGAGCGTAGACGACCAGTATCGGATATGAAGCTTTGAGGGGCGCTTAGAAAACCATATCGATCTGTGAAATTAACCTGACACAGAATTATGAACAGCCTCCGAGATGGAGCTACATCTTGGTTATTCACAGAAAATTTGATAGTCTCGTAACTACTCCCTCTAAACTTAATCTAAGTCAGAATCTAAGTCAGAATCTAAGTTAGAATCTAAGTTAGAATGTAATGTAACTCTAACTTCTTTGCGTTTAATTTCGTCACTTACTGGTATGGTTGAACTTCTCAAGTGACTAAGTGGCAAGTCTTTACCATTATAAAATACACCACTTCCATGATATCCGGAAACCGAAATATCGGTATATCCACGTATCCAAACTTCCTCACTAATTAATTCCACTAACGACTTCTTATCTCCAAATATCATCTTACTAAAAAAACCAGGCTTTTCATTAGCTTCGGAAATATCTCTAGAAGACATGCTCTTTGGTGAATTTTTATCTGCAGAGTTACAACTAGTAACTCTCAAATCTTTAATTTCACTTAAAATATTGTTTTCTTCCAGAGTGTCAACTATTTGTTTTACATCAAAAGTTTTACCTCCACTTTTTATAACGTCAAGTCCAGCGGCACCATGACCTAAAATATATAGCTTACTAAACTCACTTAAGTTTAAATCTCGGAGGGAGATATTTATTTGTTTTTTTGCAGTTTGGTTCAAAGTATACGCTATCTTTTCATTAACATTTAGAGATCGGTACTGTTCACTTGATAACTCAGAAGGATACATTTCCTTGTAGATTTCAATGGATTCGTTGAAACTCTTCTTTGCGCCGTCATCTATAAATGCTGCTATGTATGGAGTTTTATTATTTATTACTCTAGGTAATTGTTGACCTAAAATATGTAAAGAATCTTTACTTACCCCATGATTTCCAATTATAAGCATTAATCCTTGAGGTTTTTTTTGTGTGTGGCGAACGGTAGCTATATCAAGCTTATTTACTAAATCAACATGAATACTACTAGCGTCACCTGCGAATATGTTCCTATTTAAGATGCAATATGTAGTTATCGGCATTTTAGTCCTTAAGATTCAACTGTGCTGTTAGGGGGGATTAAAGATATTATGTATAGGTATATCGCGAAAATGCTCATTTTTAAACCATATCTTTTTTTAAAGATATCATAAAAAATAAATTTTTCTACTGAGTAAAAATTCCTTTTTATGAAAAATGAAGACAGACAGAAGGGTGTTAATTATTTCTACACTTAATTATGGGCTATTGTTCTTTGCTTTCAAATATTCTTTATCGGCTGGCTTTGTTTCCTAAATAGGTTGAACTAAAACCGTAGTCGCTGATCTGATCGGCATCGCCTATCAACTTACCCGTCAACCGTGTCAAAACCTCGCAATAAAACAACCCACTGGAAGCAATACAACCAAGCCTTAATCAACCGCGGTTCACTTACCTTCTGGATTGATGAGGATGCAATTGCTAAGTGGAAAGCCAAGGTCGAGCAGCCCAAGAATGGTCGCCCTCAAGTATTTAGCGACTTAGCCAATCACTGCGTTGATGGTTAAGCGAATTTTCTCTATGCCACTGAGAGCCTTACAGGGCTTCATCAATTCGGTGTTTAAACTGGGTGAAATCCCATTATCTTGCCCGCATTACACCTGCATCAGTAAATGCGCGAAAACGGTCAATATTGCTTTTAAAACCAAGACTCGCGGCGCCATTGAGCACTTAGCTATCGACTCGATAGGCTTGAAGGTCTATGGCGAAGGTGAGTGGAAAGTGAAGAAACATGGCACAGATGGAAAGCGCCGAGTGTGGCGTAAACTGCACATTGCCGTAGATACACATAGCCATGAAATGATTGCCGCAGAACTCAGTTTATCAGGTGTCACAGACGCTGAAGTGCTCCCCAATTTACTTAAGCAAACCCATCGAAAAATCCACAATATCTCGGGTGATGGTGCTTACGACACGAAAGCCTGTCACGAAGTCGTTCGTCGAAAACGCGCTTTAGTGCTCATTCCACCTAGGGAAGGTGCTGCGCTATGGGAACAAGGGCATCCACGAAACTTAGCCGTCAGTTGGCAACAGCTTCATGGCTCAAATAAGCAGTGGAAAAACGAGATGGTTATCATCGCTGTTCAATCTCAGAAACCGCCATGTACAGGATAAAACAACTGCTAGGAGGCACGTTGAGCATACGGAATTATAACGCTCAGGTGGGAGAAACTTACGCGATGATTAGGGCTTTGAACAAGCTTACTGGGCTAGGTATGCCTGAAATTTGAACAATGATGAGAGTATTGTTCGCTGACTCGATTTAGGAAACAAAACCCTTCGCCGATACTTATAAAAAACATGAAATTAAATAAAACTTAATCACCAAAACTCTCCAATTAAATAGACTACGAAATATAGAGAAAATCCAGAAAACACAACGACCAACACAAAAATAAAACATATGAAAAACATAGGCAAAACACTCAACATCACATTACAAAGCAAAAAATCATCAATAAACCAACAAGCAAACCAATGCAATATAAAAAGCCAAAAAAAACACCTAATAAATAGTAAAAAAGTAAAAAATAATACTAAAGTTCTATTCAAATTTGATACATTCATAGCTAGATTGTCTCAAAGATTTCATGGTTAATGTCTATTAATTTACTTCAAGTGATATTTATTTTTATCACAATGTATTTATGATGTATGTATGTAATTTTAAGTTGCCTTAACCACCAGCAATTGACAATCAAAAATGGTTGAACTGATATATTTCGAATATTTAAATTATAAAACTATATAAATGGTATCATAACAGAGCGATTGCGTTTAAAACAGTACTATCTAGTCACTCTGGAAATATTGAGAATCTTAAAGAAGTA
This sequence comes from Shewanella sp. S23-S33, assembly GCF_043359565.1. NCBI lineage: Bacteria > Pseudomonadati > Pseudomonadota > Gammaproteobacteria > Alteromonadales > Shewanellaceae > Shewanella > Shewanella sp. S23-S33. Next base: position 5,324 of record NZ_JBHFFD010000040.1, read on the forward strand.
TAAAATACATATTGTGTTTAATCACAACCATTATATTAAGCACGTATTAGTATATGCGAAATTACCATGTCAAAGTCATTTAGAAGGCAAGCTTTAGATAAAAAATAGACCACATATCATGGTAAAGTTGCAATAATAAATTCAATATCTTATTTTTATTATTCATTTCTCTTTTTGTGCTTTCTATAATGATTTTAATTTTTTGTAGTGACATGCAAAAAAGGTTATCTTGTCCGTACGAATGGGCTTGCTAGATTTTATTCCCATACAAGCAGTGTCGTTAGTCAAATAGCGGTAAAGGAAGGCTATCGTGAATCAAGGTGACACATTACTTTCTGTGTAGAATGACAAGTTTCTTCAGAACGCCTTAAAATCTGACAAAGAAAAAATTAAAGAACCAGATAATCAAATATATATTATCGATGGTGAGCTAGTTCAGTATGACAATTTATTTAAAGAGTGGGAATCTAGATTAAAATATTTCATTATACTTTTAAAACAAGAGCAAGTTGAGTTAATACTTCAAGGCAATTTATTACGAAATAGAGTTCAGCTTGCCAAAGAACGTTTAGCTGATATTAAAAATTACAATTTGATGATTACGCTAGTCAAAGTGAAGTGAAAACACCGCTTTATTTAGTACTGGATTTTCAACAGAAAATACACTGTCGTATTGAAATCTGAAACTAACCTCGCTAATTCTTTAAATGAAAAAGCAAGATTACCTTTTGATAAACAACAAATTGACCTTCTTGATATTGAGCTGTCAAAACTCTCTAATAATAAAGCTGCAATTTTAGAAAGTAGAAATTTGGTTTTTGAAAGCACCAATTAGCGGAGTTGTTTCTTCAATAAAATTAAATATTGGTGAGTTTGCCTCTTCTGGTGATCACCTAATAACTATTATTCTAACCGATTTACCGCTAGAAGCCGATGTATTTATCCCCATCCGAGCCATAGTTTATATTAAAGAGGATATGAAGTAAATATCAAACAGGATGCTTTTCCATTTCAAAAGTTTGCCATTACTCAAAGACAGGTTTCACATGTTTCTAATAATATTATTTTTCCTGAGAAAACTACGCGTAAACTCTCATTTAATGAGCCTGCGTATACAATTTAAATAGAATTAAAACAACAATATATCAAAGCGTATGGCAATCAAACTGCACTAATTCCTGGTATGTTGCTGCAAGCAGACATCAATACTGGCATGAGAACTCTAATAGAGTGGTTACTTGAACCATTATTTATCACAAATGGCTATTGTAATTATTTACTTTTAATTTTCGATTAAACAAACTGCCTTAACAACATGGTTTAAAAATGAAAAAACAATTATATTTTTTGGCTGCGTCATTATCAATTGGACTTATCATTGATATATATAAGTCGTATTATATTTCAGGCGAGGATAATTTCCATTCTGGTATGTTATTTGTTTTAACATATGTATTCATAGATATTGCAATGATGCATAAAATATTAGATATTGATATTGATATATGTTTAGACCGGTTTTTTGACCCAGTAAAAAATAGCTTACTTCATATTATATGCTTTTTACCATTTTTTATCTCAACCTATTTTTACATCTGGGAAGACCTTTCGATATTTTCAGTTGTAATAATATGTATTGCGATTGGTGATTTATACTATTTTTATAACCACACTCAAAAAGGAGAGTAATATGCGAGAACTTAAAGCATTTGAAATGGACATGGCTACTGGCGGTAGAAGAGCAAATGATGCACTAGTAGGAGGAATAGGTACAACCCTAGGAGGTGGTTCTTGTGGAATCCAAGGGGCGGGTGCCGCTATGGGACCACTCATAGGTAACTTTATTGGTCAGGCTGTGTCTGGTGCATGTTCAAATAGTTATCAACTAGTTCCAATAACCATCAGCAACCCTTCAATAGCCACGACTCCACGAGAGAGTCAGTTGGGAAGAGCGTAAAGCCGTTGCAGCAGACCTTAAAACGATTTATGGCGCAGACACGTTGCAGCAAGCCGAACTAGCCCTGGAGCAATTTACCGAGACATGGGATAAGCAGCATCCAAGTATCAGCAAATCTTGGCGCGAAAACTGGACAAGGCTTAGCGTTTTCTTCGACTGTCCCCCGGAAATCCGCAAGGTGATTTACACCACCTACGCCATCAAATCACTCAATACCAGCCTACGTCAGGTGATCAAGACCAGACGGTCGTTCCCGAGTGATGACGCGGTGCTGAAGTTGCCGTATCTGGCTTTACACCAGATTTCTAAACAGTGAACAATGCCACTACGAGACATGAAGCCAGCCATGACGCAGTTTATGATCATGTGCGGTGACCATGTGTCTTTATAATAAACAGCAACTTACACATAAAATTTTATAGTCTCATAATAAATGGATAATATTTAGCCAAAGGAAAATGCATGAAAAAAACGTTTCTATCTGTTCTGATGACCCCATTGTTAACGGCACAACTTGCTTTTGGTAGTGACAGTGACGCGATAACATCCGATATGAGTAATGATTTCGGCTCGAAAAAAAATAGTATTGGTTCTGTAGCCTTACCCGTACAGGGAATAAGTAAGATGGGTAAGATGAGATTGCAACATGTTCTCATGGCTAGCAGTGCACAGGCTATGACAGACTTTGTGGCAGATCCTCACTCATTTCTTACTCAGCATACTGTCGATGTTATTGAGCTTATTAAACATGGTACTTTACCTGAACAGGGGTTTGCAAAATTAACATCGAGTATTAGTGGTTATCAACTGCATTTTTCGGCGGTAGCGGGGAGTGATACTGCTCCTGCCTATTTCCTTGGCTTCAATGGGCGGGGTAATCCAGTCCCCGCCTATGTTGACATTCCTAAGCTTGCCCTAGAAGGGAGTTTTTTATTAACAGGGTTATTGACTGGAAGCTCAGTAATCGTGACTGAGCTTAATGCGACTCACTATCGTGTTTTCCATGATGGACGAGTGGGCAGTTCGGTTTTATATGACAATGTGGTGATGTCGGTGGACTACGATGATTATCAGGGGGCGGCGCTTGATAATCAGGTTGCCGCAGCCTATATGTTGTTTAAAGATGGCCGCTGGCAAATGATGTTACAGCTACAAGTGCAAAAAATAGTTCTGGGAGAGGCCGCGGGCGTTAAATGGCTTAAACGTGAGGGGAATGAGGGCAAGCCCTATATCCAAACGCCTGGTTCTGTATCAAATAATCAAATAGAAAGCCAGTTTGCCAACAAACGACTTATGGCTCAAACAAAACTGCTAAAAAATGCCGTCGAACTCAGAGTCGAGCTAGCACAGCCCCCGAGCGATCAGCCTATTCATCCCGAAGAACCGCTTAAGGTGGATGAGAATTCGGCATTGATTCAATGGCAGGTTTTACGCAATCAGCTTAATCAGGCGGTAGAAGAGGAGTTGCGCCCTTTACGAGAGCGTAAAACCGACTTGTTGAGCAAATTAAAGCATGCTAATCGGGAGAGTGAAAAGCAATATCTAGCAGAACTTAATGCTATTAAGGTCACCGAGGCATTTTACCAAGACCGTTATGAGCTTAACATTAAACGTTCTATCGACATGGATCGTATGTGGCTGTGGTTAGATAAGAAGCAACGGAACGGCACTCAGAGTGTGATTGCAATTGATAGCCAGCTTGCTGGGGGCGGAAATTTACGCTTGGTTGAACGATATAACAACTTTAAGACGGCGCTGAATAATTTATCTGGGGAGAGGGGACTGAGTTATCAGCAAGGTTTTGCCCATTCTGCAGATGTTGAAATTCCCGGATGGCAAGTTGATATGACGACGTTGCAAATGATGGGATTGTTACTTGATGAATCAAAAGAACTTACATATCAGCATAAAGGTGCTTTAGTTGCGCGCATTAAAGATAACTATAAGCAAGAAGTGTATCGAAATGCTCTGGATAAAACCCAGCAGGTTGCTACCTATATTCGAAGTCAAGGGGGAGAAGTTGCCCAACTCATGCCGCAAGACTTTATCCTGCTGGCTCAACCAGGTCGGTGTTTGCCTCTGTCACGAATGATGGCCTCGGCCATTGCAAGTAAAGGACCCGAGGGGATCCGTGAGTTTGCACTTAACCTCTATGGTGCAGCAGCTAATCCAGAAGATGTTAGCTCCAAACATATTTACCAAACGATAGGGTATCTACATTCCAATACCGATGCAGGCTTGGCCGAAACTCGGTTGGGAAAATGGCGCATTTCGCAAATTGTCTCAGAGCTTCAGGCCGAGAGCTTGGGGGCGAATGGGGCAGTGTTAATGCTTATGAATACGACTGAGCATACTATGTTGGTGGGAAAAACAACCACGGCAGAAAAAGAGGTGTTCTATTTTTATGATCCTAACTTTGCGGTATTTAGTTTTGATAATGCAGCGGCATTCAGTAAAGGACTGAATGAGCATCTGATTAAAAAATCTTATGCGAGATTTTATTCCGCCTATGGTGATAATAAGCACTTACCAGAATTTGAAATGCGTCGCGTCAATACCACCGCTATGGCTCAAATACGGCTTTCGAGCGGTTTATCTGTGTCCGATATTATTAGTCCCAATGATAGGGTTGCTAATCTTGTCGTTCATCAAACTGCCGCTGCGATAGGGCAAACTAAGGACAGTCTAGAAGCCGATCTTAAGTTAAAGTCGGGACTCACTCTGCTAGAAAGTGTCAATCTTGCCGAAGATTTTTTTACTGCGACAGAGAAACTTTTTAAACTCGAGGGCCTCGATCATAACTGGTTCCCAGTGTTTGAGAATATCACTGATAAGGGAGATGGCAGCTATCGTATTCCGGTTATCAATCGCAAAAATCCGGAACAAGTACGTGAACTCATAACTCGAGATGAGCGAATTTTGGCGTTTAAACGCCATTATGAAAATGCCTTAGATACAATTAAGACCCGTTACACTTATAGTGATGGTGTTTTGCTGCCTCGCTATGGCGTTGCAGAGGTCGAGCATGTTGATGGTTTAAATTCAGCGTTTGCAGTACAGAGTATTATTACTTGGTTTCAAAATAAGAGTCGTAGCTCAGCGACGGGAGGGAATCTGTCCAAAGGTCTGGGTCAGGCGCTGGCAGTTCACACTTATATTAACCTCGCTCAAATAGCCCATGGCACCATATTAGATGCCGCCAAAATAGTAAAATTATATCAGGTAGCCATTCATCAAGGTGAAGCGGTTACCAGTGCCACCCTATCGGCGGTGAGCCATACGGTAAATGAAGGTATTGGTATTGGATTAGGCTTTGCGAGTGTAGTGCTTGATAGTTATGAGTTAGGCCACGCACAAAACGAGGTGCAAAGGGCTATTTATGGTACGCAACTCGCTTTCGATTCTGCCAGTGTTATCTCGAGTGCCGCTGGCATTGGTGCTGGACTGCTGGGGGGGTCAACTGCCGGAGCGGTTTTGGGCGGTGCAGGAGTGATTACCGGGGGATTGGCGATTGGTTTTACCGCTTTGGCGCAGGCATTTGGTGAAGTGACTGAAGATGCAAAGGCTGTGGGTAAATATTTTGCCGCGGTAGATTCCGCTTATCAGCACGGAGGCTATGTTAAGGTTGATAAAATATTAGCAGATGGGACTAATTATCACGGTATTGAGCCAAGGGATGGTGCCGTCATTACCGAGCTGGACTTCAATTCAAATCTGCTTAAATTTGATAGCCAATATATTTACCGCACGCATCATGGCGTCACTGGTTCGGGTAAGATTAATTACTTCTTTTGGGCGGGTGATATGCCTCGCGAAATACGAGATAAATCACAAGCGATTAATGTGAGAGCTGGGATTGGATATACTGATACTGCGGATTTTCATCCTGAAAATCGTGTTCTGGTGTTGCCAGCGACCCCCAAGTCATATATCAGTTATGACTACCAAAATTTGCCAGGCTCAACCACGAGACATGATTCGGGATTCGATGTGATCCGCCGTCTAGAGTCTGATTATCGATTCGATTATGATTTTTATATTTTTCCATCGGAATATATTATCCGTAAAATTACCCAAGAATATGTGCATACGCCTATTCGAATTAATTTGGATGATCAAAATCGTCAGATCCAAATGCGCCAATTAGGCCCTGAACTGCAGGGTAAATTGAGCTATCAATTCTCTGGACGTCGAGGGGAGTATCATATCGTCTTGCAGACTGGCGCCGAACTGTCTTTAGAGGTGACTTCACGTCAAGTACGTGGTACTCGCTGGGTGTTGGATGCGCGTCATTTAAATTCAGATCAGATTATTGTTCAGCAAGATCACATTAGTGTGGGTGGAGTTAGAGTGAACTTAGCTAGCTTGACGCTAGGTTCAATCACAGTTCTCAACAAACGTAATGAAGTCTTCTATATCAATATGGAAGAGCTAAAAGCGGAATTGATCTCCGAAGATGGCAGAGCTTGGGATTCGAGTCTTGCCTTACAAACTCACTTACACTCTCTGGCAAAAGATCAGCATTTAGAGAGTCAGTTTGTGGCCGTGGATAATTTTCAGCCACAAAAAGGCAGTTTTGTGGGCCAAGCCTTCTATCAAGTGAGTGAAAATCGTTTCATTTATACGAATAATCCTGCAAAGAGTGAGTTTTTGGCGCAAGCCAGATTAATCTCCATTAAACAAAATAAGGCATGGTTCAGCAATAGAGCAGAGTTATGGCAGGTCGATATCGTGACCGGGCAAGTATTAAAACAATACCGGCCATTGCGTTTTTGGGGGGAGCAAACGCAGCCTGAAAATAGTCGAGCTTGGGAAGAAGGTGAGCATTTATATTTCGCGATAGAACAAATACAAGGCGCTGATCAGCGGGTGACTTGGACTTATCGGGTAGACGATGACCAACTTAAACTAATGGCAGTGCAAGGCGATATGGATTTGATCGCGGCGGTGGACAACCCAAATGTCACGAATTTAATTGATATAGCTCAGATATTTCCAGATCTCGATCAATGGCTAATAACTACAGAAGATCTTGAGCCTTTAACTTGGGTCAATGCTGAATTGGATCAGTTGATAACCTTGTCCGCTAAGCAGGGGGAGTTGAATAAACGCTATTGGATCCGACCTGGAAATCTAGGTTTACATGGTGTAATAAGAGCCAATGTTGATACTAAGATCCCGGCAGATTTGATGTTGGCTTTTGTGACACCCACGCAGAACCCGAGTCAAAGTGCATTCTACTTTTATAGTCACAGTGAACAGAGCCTGTATTTTCAAGCTGACAATGGAAGGCTAGGTACACAAGCAGTGAAGGTAGATATCAGTTCACTTAAGTCTGTGTTTACAAACAACAGCCAGCTATTTGCACAACGCTTGGATGGCAGTGTATTTGTGCTCGACAACTCAGGCACCGCGAGATTAGCCGGGGTAAATTCGGATTGGCTTAAAGTACACAGAACATCGCTGCTCTCTTCACTGCAGCAACTCAGTATGCAGAACGATCTTAAATTGGAAAACTTAGCTTTGCTGGGGTTAAAAGACACTGATAGTCAGGTAATTAATGCCTGGTTTGATGTAAAACAACAGCGATTGGTTATGGGGGGGGCAAACCTTGAAAATCACACTTTATCTTATCTAGGTTTAAGTCAAGATGAGAAATATGCTTGGATCTTTGATGTGAGTGAGCGAGCACTCTATAAACAACTTTTAGCGACTCCATCAGCGTCGTTACAGCTAAATGACATGTTGGAAATAACCGTAAATGTTGAGGAGGCTGAACGCTACCAACAATTAGGCCAAGGAATAGTTCGGGCCGAACGCCAAAGAAATCATCTGCAGTTGACTACCCCTGAAGGATTAGTATTTAACCTAAGTTACCATGCTGAGTTGTTAGATGAACCGACGTTAGTGGCAGTAACGGCTCATTGGAGAGAGGAGCATCAATCTGATTTAAACGGAAGTTTGGCATTTCTAGATTATCCAATGGCAACGGCGGTGAAACTACAGGGTCAAGCGGTAACCGCACCTGCTTGGTATTTGAGTCAATCAAAGCAGGTTATTAGCTCGAATGCATTGAATGCGGCCCATTATCTTGAATATTTAGGACAAGATAATGCCGATGAAAATAGTTATTTTGTGCACGATAAAACGACTAATCAGTTATTGCGAGTGAGTGGAGAGAGTGCCGACTTGATTGGTGACTATGGTTTTGTGCAGTTGGAACAGGCGAGCGTATTAGTATTACAAGCGGACAAAAATCATCGACAGGCGCAACTGAATGTACCACATATCGCTGGTGTGACGAGTGTCATGATTTCAGCGGAGGCAGAAGGACAAACATACGTATTTACATCGGCTGACTTGGCTCACTATCATCAAATCGTGATCGACAATCATGCCCACAAAGCTCTGTTGCAATTGGAGGTTTCGGATGTAAATTCAATTTTGGTGCAAAAAAGAGATGGAGATCTCGTATTGTATGATATTCGCAGCGAGACAGGGATTATCATACGTAACATAGATGAGGCGAGCTCACGTAAACTTAAGTTAGTGATTTCAGGGAGAACAGTGTCTTGCTATGCATTATTAGAAAAAATGAAGTATTTAAAAACCAAGGATAACCAAGTTATTAATTTGCGCGACTTGATGGCCCCCGGCGAGTTTTAAGTGAACCTATACCGGCAAGTAAAATAAACATAGAAAATGGCTCTTGGTGTGTCGGATGAAGAGGCTAAATACAAGCTCATCACAACACCAAGAGCCATTATCCGTGCAAAACAACAAGGAAAGTATAGATATAAATTTCATGAAAATGTGCATATCTTAGTGTTCTATTGGATTCAAAGTTTATCTGAATATTTCAGAAATAGTCTCGTGAGCTTGATCATTATTTGGAGATAATAATTTGATGTACAATTATTTTATAAAAAGGTTTGATTATGAATCTAATTAACAAATTCCGAGCTCATGTATTGCATCATTCAAGTGTTGCCGATAAGTTAGGCAAGCATGATCTTGCTCTGGATATAGTGAGAATAAAGCAAGAAAAAAATACTAAAGAGATTGTAAAAGTTATTTCAGGAGTGTTGAGTGATGAAGCATTACTTATCAAAGCAAATATTAAGCTGAATAAACTTCTAGATAAGGATAGTAAATATCATGCAATTATCGCAAGAAATCCTCATGCTGAAACTGTGATACAGCTGGTGGCGTTATTGGAAAAGAGCCCTGATGCCCTGAAGCATGAAGGGATTTTCAGAATATCCCCAAGCTCAGAACAATTGAATAAAATTAGCAGTCGCCATATGATACAGAACTTTGACAAGCTAAAGAGTATGAACAATGTACATCACATTTTTGCTCATTGGATCAAGGCAGAGTTACAACAGTCTTTGATGAGTAAAGATAGTGATATTATTGATGATGCGGTAAAAAAGTGTGCTAATGATGCTACGTATATCCCGACATTGGAAGAATTACCAAAGCAATTAGCCACAGTCGTGAAGCTTTGTCAGCATGTCATTACATATACTGACGAAAATAAAATGACGGCCAAAAGCTTGGCCATAGTGTTAGCCCCCAGAATTGAAAATAGTAAAAATGCACCTAACGACATTCAGAATATGAGTGAATTAATAGCCAAGTCAGTGGAATATACTGAAACATACCAGACATTTTTAGAACGATGCATAAGTCAGTCTGTTGCTCACTAAATAACTGATTAATATATATGGCTAAGCAAACAGATAATTATTGGCAAAAGTTAAAGAGGTTATATTATTTTTTCATATTTGAAACTAAACTAACGCATGAATAATCACTTTAAATTATTCACTTGAAAATATATTTTTTAATAGGAATTGTTATGTTTGTAAATTCAACTATAAATAGAGAGTTATTGAGTCTAAATGTGTCAACGCGTGAACTATCTAATTTAGAAAAAATGGATGTCAAAAGAATAAAGCAGATTGATGTTAATCGGCTACAGCAAACACTCTCGAGCACAAAGAATCAAGCTAAGCAATCACGGATATTAAAGATCTTAAATGAAGCGAGGCTGTACAATGAAAATGGCATCCATATGTTAAGTAAATATTCGCCAAGCAAGATTATCGATCTACACATAAACAAAATGCTTGGTTGAAATTATATGTATTAGTTCAGACTTGATCTGACACATCATCTTGAAAAGATGAGAGTTACCCGTTTTGATAAAGGTGTCGAAACTTAATCAAAGCAAAAAGGTAACTCTCATGCTTCATACTAACAACCCCATCATTAAACACAAAGCTGGTTTACTCAATCTCGCTGAAGAATTGGGAAACGTGTCTAGAGCTTGTAAAGTCATGGGGCTTTCCCGTGATACTTTCTATCGCTATCAAGAGCTGGTTGAAAACGGCGGTGTTGAGTCGTTGATTAATCAGTCCAGAAGAACACCTAACCTCAAGAATCGTGTTGATGATGTAACTGAAAATGCCGTCTTAACACATGCTATCGCATTTCCTGCCCATGGGCAGTCTCGCTCTAGTAACGAGCTTCGAAAACAAGGGATATTTGTCTCCGCCAGTGGCGTGCGCTCCATTTGGTTACGGCATGGCTTAGAGAACTTCAAAAAGCGATTAAAAGTCCTCGAAGCCAAAGTCGAGCTAGAAGGGATAATCCTTTCGGATGAACAAGTTGCCGCCCTTGAGCGTAAGCAGCAAGACGATGAAGCCTGTGGTGAAATTGAAACGCATCATCCAGGTTATCTCGGCTCACAAGATACCTTTTACGTTGGTAGTCTTAAGGGCGTAGGCAGGATTTATCAGCAAACCTTTGTCGATACTTACAGCAAAGTTGCTTTCGTGAAACTGTATACCACGAAAACCCCAATCACCTCGGCCGATTTACTCAACGACAGAGTATTACCGTTCTTTGAAACACAGGCGCTGCCCATGTTGCGCATTTTAACTGACAGAGGAACCGAATACTGTGGCAAAGTGGAACAGCACGACTATCAGCTGTATTTAGCGATTAACGATATAGAACACACTAAGACTAAGGCGCGACACCCGCAAACGAATGGGATCTGCGAACGGTTCCATAAAACTATTTTGAATGAGTTTTATCAGGTTACTTTCCGAAAAAAATTGTACGGTAACATGGAGGAACTACAAAAAGATCTGGACGAATGGCAGGCTTATTACAACAATGAACGAACCCATCAAGGTAAAATGTGCTGCGGCAGAACACCACTGGCCACATTAATAGATGGGAAACGGTTTTGGGCTGAAAAGAATTTAGCTCAAATCTAAACTGACAGTGGCACCCTAAAAAATGGGCAACTGTCAGATCAGGTCTGAGCTAGTACACTTTATTCCTTTCAATGACATGGATAGCATGCCACTTATACAGACCTTTTTACACTCTTTATAATATCACTATAACCTTATCTTTTATAGTCAACACAACGTTGTCCATAGCAGTAAGGACCCACTCGTTCCTTAAAGCTCTGAACTTCTAGAGAGCGCTCACTATTGCTCCGTTTTAATCCTATTAGCTTCGCATCAATAGGTAGATAGTCATAGCCCCCGTGAGCATTGGCGAGCTTTATAAAATTATCAGGCTTTATATCAAAGGGACGAAAACCGGCTTGCTCCATCATGACTAAGACTGAATGTGGAATTTTTTCATTGGGCCCTAAACTCTTAGCCTCTGGAATTTTTTGAAAAGAAAATACTTTTACTTGTGGTGCCCCCTTTACTCTATCATCCCGCATAGTAATGATTTCATTGGTAGCAAAACTTGCATATTTACCGCCATAGAATCTGTGATCACGATATATATCATTAACCCTCAAGTCGGCATCGGTGAGAGCAGACCAGGTACTATCGAGTTTAAATATTTTATATCCTTGCCCTGTTTTTGGGTCGATAAAGACTTCTCGATTGGTTCCCTCAAATTTTTTATATTTACCGGTTTTAGCCCCTTTGATTAATTGAGATATGTTTTCTGGATGAAGTGGAGGCATATTTCTGGGCTGCCTTCCATCGACTTGACACAATTCTTTGAGTTGTAATGCTTGAGCATCATTCGGTAGTGGGGCTGGCTGTAAGCGCGGACGAGGTGGTTGCACGCGAGGTTGATGTTGCGCTTGTAAGTCTGGCCGTGGAGGCAGTGCTCGAGGTTGAAGTGGCGCTTGCGATAATAGCAGAGGTTGCGCCTGTAAATCTGGCCGAGGTTTTACTTGTAAGCGCGGACGAGGTTGTGGCACGCGAAGTTGGGGTTGCGCTTGTAAATCTTGCTGTGGCGGCAGTTCTCGCGGTTGAAGTGGTGCTTGCACGCCTGGCCGTGGCGGTTGCGATAATAGTTGAGGTTGCGCCTGTAAATCTGGTCGAGGTTGCCGACGCGGTTCAGGCACCAGTACCTGCGGTTGTGCTAGCTTAGTTAGCACTTTAGCTATAATGCATTTTTTTAGCTCATTATGACTGGTTCTGAACGTTTGCTTTAAACGTAAAATGTCCACATTACGAATATTTTTCACATCCAGTTTTTCGAGTTTTTTTAGTTCGCTCAACGATATATTTAACCCTAGCTGTTCTCTCAGGGCAGGATTTATAACAACTGACATATACACCTCTCATTTCACCGATTAAAAGCTGTATCATCATCGCCCATAGAATATATACAAGTGATTATTATTGAAATGTTACGTCAGATTATTCGTCACACAATAAAATGACTTGAGTTAATCTGCTGTCTATTTTTCGGTTAACCCTCGTAACCAGCACCGATAAAAAAAACACCTTTACAAGCTGTCTTTTATACAGAAGTTCCTCATATGATTGTGAGGGATTTTTTTGAACTAAATTCTTGGCTCACGTTAAGATCTTTAACGGTTTTAGTTGAGGCCCCAGAGATGATAAAAGCAATAATGGTCCGGAGTTGAAGAACTTCGAGTACAGAGCAAAGATAACTTAACCTGAGATCGGTTTAACGAGCCATAACTGCAATAGCATTAAACTCCACGTTAGTGAGGTTCAGTTGTGGCTTATTGTCTTTCAATTGATAGGCGATGAGTCCCGCAATCATGTTGAGCATAAAACCATGCACGCTGCGGTGTCTAGAGTGCTCTATTTGAGAGATATTTTTTAACTGGTCGTTGATGGTTTCTATGATGAAACGTCTCGACAGCATCGCTCTATCCCACAACGACATCGCTTTTGCTTTCATATTCTTACGCACGTTCGTCACCAACTTCACGCCTTTCTCAAGCAATTCACTGGACAGCGCTTTACTGATATACCCTTTATCTGCATAGAGTTTATTCATGTCACTGTGCACCATCTCATTCACCGGTTTTGTGTCATGTACATTCGCTGGGGTCACTTTGGCCGCCACGATTCCACCTTGATGATTCACAATCAAATGCAGCTTAAAACCATAGAACCACCCCATGGTGCCTTTTCCTCTGCACGCCAGTCCCACTAAGGTTTTATGCCGATGAATACGTAGGTTATGACACACTTTGA
>NZ_JBHFFD010000041.1:0-1088 GCF_043359565.1 Shewanella sp. S23-S33
GCAGCATAAGCTGTTATCGCAACATGAATACATAGTGTTGCGAGGCGAACGAGGGGAACTGAAACATCTAAGTACCCTTAGGAAAAGAAATCAACCGAGATTCCCCTAGTAGCGGCGAGCGAACGGGGATTAGCCCTTAAGTCAGTGGGGTGTTAGTGGAATGCGTTGGAAAGCGCAGCGGCACAGGGTGATAGCCCCGTACATGAAAACTAACCATTGATGAAAACGAGTAAGGCGGGACACGTGACATCCTGTTTGAATATGGGGGGACCATCCTCCAAGGCTAAATACTCCTGACTGACCGATAGTGAACCAGTACCGTGAGGGAAAGGCGAAAAGAACCCCTGTGAGGGGAGTGAAATAGAACCTGAAACCGTATACGTACAAGCAGTGGGAGCGGTTCTTGAGACCGTGACTGCGTACCTTTTGTATAATGGGTCAGCGACTTACATTTTGTAGCGAGGTTAAGCGAATAGCGGAGCCGTAGGGAAACCGAGTGTTAACTGCGCGTTTAGTTGCAAGGTGTAGACCCGAAACCCGGTGATCTAGCCATGGGCAGGTTGAAGGTTGAGTAACATCAACTGGAGGACCGAACCGACTAATGTTGAAAAATTAGCGGATGACTTGTGGCTGGGGGTGAAAGGCCAATCAAACCGGGAGATATCTGGTTCTCCTCGAAAGCTATTTAGGTAGCGCCTCGAGCGAATACCATTGGGGGTAGAGCACTGTTAAGGCTAGGGGGTCATCCCGACTTACCAACCCTTTGCAAACTCCGAATACCAATGAGTACTACTCGGGAGACAGACGGCGGGTGCTAACGTCCGTCGTCAAAAGGGAAACAACCCAGACCGTCAGCTAAGGTCCCAAAGTACTAGCTAAGTGGGAAACGATGTGGGAAGGCTTAGACAGCTAGGATGTTGGCTTAGAAGCAGCCATCATTTAAAGAAAGCGTAATAGCTCACTAGTCGAGTCGGCCTGCGCGGAAGATGTAACGGGGCTAAGCTAGTCACCGAAGCTACGGGTGCACAGTTTACTGTGCGCGGTAGAGGAGCGTTCTGTAAGCCGTTGAAGGTGAAGGGGTAACCCAC
>NZ_JBHFFD010000042.1:0-49052 GCF_043359565.1 Shewanella sp. S23-S33
GCCATGCTCGCCTTTCGTTTAGGAATAAAACAGTTAGATGGTCATCATAAGCCGCTTTATGAATGGATTAGACCGGATTGGTGATATCCACAAAATGGTGCACGAGATCAAACTCACGGGCGAGATGACGGCCTAGGGCTTCAATACCGAAACGCTCAGTCGCATGGTGACCCGCTGCATAATAATGTATGCCCTGCTCTACCGCACTGTGAAACGTTCGCTCGGACACTTCACCACTGATAAACGCATCCACACCTAAACTCGCCGCAACATCGATATAATCCTGTGCGCCACCAGTACACCAAGCTACATGTTGGATCTTTGCATCGCTATCACCAATGTGCAGTGGGGCTCTGCCTAACGTATTCTCAAGGGTGTGAGAAAATTCGCTAGCACTGACTGCAAGATCAAGTTTTCCACGCCACAGTAGCCCCTGAGCCACCTCTTCGATGGCTTCTGCGTCGATGATCCCAAGCTGTCTCCCCAAAGTCGCGTTATTACCGAGCATTGGGTGGGCATCTAAGGGTAAATGATACCCAAACAAGCTAATATCATGCTTGAGCAGCGCCTTAATTCGGCGTTGTTTCATGCCTGTGATCACTTCAGGCTCATTCTTCCAAAAAAAGCCGTGATGAACCAATATCGCATCTGCGTTCAATCGAATCGCTTCATCGATCAAGGCCTGACACGCTGTCACGCCCGTGACTAAGGTTCGGATCTCATCCTTGCCTTCTACCTGCAGCCCATTGGGTGCGTAATCCTTAAAGGCCGACACATGTAAAAAATCGGCTAAATATTGGCTTAGTTCTGTCCGTGTCATTGCATTACCGTCCGTTACTCAAGATGACCATTTACTGAAGATGAGCACTTATTCAATATGAGACAATCGCTTACATCGCGATATCAACACGCACGCCACCTTGCAGGTACACCACTCGAACTCTGTCACCCGCGTTAAACGTCATGCCAGCATCGTAATCTTGGATCACCATGACCTGAGTACCATCTTCTTGATTGATCATCAGTTCAACCAGCTTAAACGATTGCACGCTAGTACCACTGCCATAACGGTTACCGATACCCCCACCAATCAAGGCACCTAAAATCGTCGCCACATCTCGACCCGAACCGCCACCAAACTGATTACCAATCACCCCACCCGCTAAGGCGCCGCCGAAGGTTTTCCAACCTTGATTACGGTCTTCAATTAACTGGGTTTCGGTGATATTACGCACCGAAGTGATATCGCCATAGAGTACTTTCTCAACTGGCACGGCTTGATTGCGATCATAGCCAGCATTAGCGGGGCTGATGATAAAAGCAAAAATAAACATAAAGCTTGCTAGAGTAGGTTTCCACATATCTGAATTTCCGCTAACTTAATAATAAGGTCTATAACTAAATCATACTCAATTGTGAAGTCACTGTCTTTCCTGAATCACGAATTTGACGTTTTTCCTTCGCCCGAGCTCGCCTTAACCGATCCTAATGGTTTATTGGCTATCGGCGGCGACTTACGTCCTGAACGTTTACTCTCTGCTTACTACAACGGTATTTTTCCTTGGTTTAATTCTGACGATCCCATCCTATGGTGGTCACCGGATCCCCGCGCCGTGTTTATTCCAGGTGAAATTCACATCAGCACCAGCCTGCGTAAATACTTAAAAAAACAACCTTGGCGGATCACTATCAATCACGCTTTCACCGATGTGATGGCGGGATGCGCGCAGCCAAGAGAAAAACAGAGCGGCACTTGGATCACCCAAGAAATTCAAATGGCCTATCGAGAATTGCATCACACAGGTCATGCCCACTCCATTGAAGTGTGGGAAGGTGAACGTTTAATCGGTGGGCTTTACGGCTTAGCGATCGGCCAAGTATTTTGTGGCGAATCCATGTTTCACCGAAAAACCAATGCGTCCAAGGCCGCCGTTGCAGCACTGCAACAACATTTACTCAAGATGGGATTCAAACTCATCGACGCACAAGTGATGAATCCCCACCTAGAAAGTTTGGGAGCTAAAGCTATTAAACGCATTGATTTTATAACGTTACTGAGCGAACTGAGAAACAATCCCGTGGACCCAAATACTTGGGCCACTAAAGAGGTCATCCTTGAACTCGAGTAAAGCATCGATCGCTATCGGTATCAGTCAAATATTTCCCTGCAGCTACCTTGATGGCCAACAGGAGCAGCTACTCGTCATCCAAGAAGATACGCTCGATCCCATTTTATTTGAGCGTTTGCTCGCAGTGGGTTTTCGCCGCAGTGGTAGCTCTATCTACAAACCACGTTGCCCTAGATGCAGTGCATGCCAACCAATCCGTGTACCAACGCATGAATTTGTCCCATCGAAACGCCAAAAACGCACTTTAGCAAAAAACCAAGATCTGACTTGGCGTATAACATCGGAGCAAACCGCCGAGCAATATACGCTATATGAACATTACATTCGTGGGCGACATTTTGACGGCCCCATGTTTCCCCCGAGTGAAGATCAATATAATCACTTTCTTTTTTGCCATTGGTTACCGCCAACGTTTATCGAAGTCTATGATGGAAATAAATTATTGGCAGTTGCGGTCACTGATAGTTTGCCCAATAGTCTTTCGGCAATTTACAGCTATTTTGACCCCGACGAAGAACATCGCTCCCTCGGCGCACTGTTAATTTTAATTCAATGTCGACTGGCGAAACTCATGAATAAAGAATTTGTTTATCTCGGATATCAAATAGATGAAAACCGTAAGATGTCTTACAAGCGTTTGTATCGCCCTTATCAAATTCTGACACCGACGGGCTGGGAGTATTCCCAAGTTTGCTAAGTACTTCCCCTTTACAGCGGGGGGAATTTGGGGCATGATACGCCCGTTTTTTATATTCGAAGGCTAATGGGATAATTAATTAATGGCGAAAGAAGACAACATTGAAATGCAAGGCACTATCCTTGAAACCTTGCCAAACACAATGTTTCGTGTAGAGCTTGAAAATGGTCATGTGGTGATAGCCCACATTTCAGGCAAAATGCGTAAAAACTACATCCGGATCCTTACTGGCGATAAAGTTACCGTCCAGCTGACTCCTTATGATCTGACCAAAGGTCGCATTGTCTTCCGCGCACGCTGATATAGCCTCTTAGATTTAAAAACCCGGCAAGGCCGGGTTTTTTTGTTTGCGAAAGATGAAAAAAATGGCTGCAATTGCAGCCATTTTTATGTCTAAAACTAATGGATAATCAAGCATTAAGCTTTTGTTGTCGCTTTTTCGTGACGTTCGGTACGAATGACAATCTCGCCCTCCTTCACATCCACATACGCAACGCCGCCTGACTCTAAGACACCAAATAAGATCTCGTCTGCCAATGGACGTTTGATCAATTCGGTCACGACCCGAGCCATTGGACGTGCGCCCATGTTCTTATCGTAGCCTTTCTCGGCCAACAAGGTTCTGGCTTCGTCGCTGACTTCCAAAGTAACGTGTTTTGCATCCAACTGAGCCTGCAATTCCACCAAGAATTTATCGACCACTTTGGCGATAATCGTCATATCCAAATGATTGAACCAAATGATGGAATCGAGACGATTTCGAAATTCTGGCGAAAATACTCGATTAATTTCAGATAATGCATCTTGGGTGTGATCTTGCTGGGTAAAGCCAATCGACTTACGAATAGTCTCCTGTACACCCGCGTTAGTGGTCATCACCAAAGTCACATGTCTGAAGTCCGCCTTACGACCATTGTTATCGGTCAAAGTACCGTGATCCATCACCTGCAACAGCAGGTTATAGACATCACGGTGGGCCTTCTCAATTTCATCCAATAGCACGACACAGTGCGGATTTTTAATCACAGCATCCGTGAGCAAGCCACCTTGGTCATAACCCACATAACCAGGAGGCGCACCAATCAGGCGTGACACTGTATGGCTTTCCATGTACTCAGACATGTCAAAGCGCACCAGTTTCATCCCCAAGCAGTTGGCCAGTTGGTTAGTGACTTCGGTTTTACCCACACCGGTGGGACCGGCGAATAAGAAGCTCCCCACAGGTTTTCGGTCAGCACCTAAGCCACTGCGCGATAAGCGAATGGCCGAACTCAGACTCTCAATGGCCTTATCTTGGCCAAAGACCACCATCTTAAGGTTACGCTCAAGGTTACGCAGTAAGTCCTTATCAGTAGCGGATACCGACTTCTCAGGGATACGTGCCATTTTCGCCACAATCGACTCAATCTCGGCCTGGCCTATGGTCTTTTTACGTTTGCTCATAGGCAACATCACCATACGCGCACCCGCTTCATCAATCACATCGATGGCTTTATCGGGTAAATGCCTGTCGTTGATGTGCTTGGCCGACAATACTGCAGCGCTGCTGATCGCGGCCTGAGTATAACGAACACCATGATATTCTTCGTATTTAGACTTAAGCCCCATCAAAATCTTAGTGGTTTCTTCCACTGAAGGCTCATTGATATCCACCTTTTGGAAACGACGTGCAAGTGCGCGATCTTTCTCAAAAATACTTTGATATTCTTGGAAAGTAGTCGAGCCCATGCAACGCAAGTTGCCGCTAGATAGCAAAGGTTTCAGTAGATTAGAGGCATCCATTACGCCGCCAGAGGCCGCGCCCGCACCGATAATGGTGTGGATCTCATCGATGAATAGGATGGCATGCTTATCCGCCGCCAGTTCTTTTAACAGGTTCTTAAAGCGTTTTTCAAAGTCGCCGCGATACTTAGTTCCCGCCAGCAGTGAACCTAAATCTAAGGAATACACTGTCGCTTCAAGCATTACATCGGGCACTTGTTTATTGACGATGCGATACGCCAATCCTTCAGCTATCGCCGTTTTACCTACACCCGCCTCACCCACTAACAGTGGATTATTTTTACGGCGACGGCACAGGGTTTGAATCGCGCGCTCAATTTCTTGGTCGCGACCAATCAGTGGGTCAATGATCCCTTGCTTTGCAAGTTGGTTTAAGTTGGACGCAAATTGCGACAACATACTGCGCTCTTCGCTGCCTTCGCCCTGATCTTCGACACGTTCTTGATCTTGATGTGACTCAGCATCATCATTTTTGGCGAAACCATGGGAAATAAAATTCACTACGTCTAAGCGACTAATATCGCAGCGGCGCAGTAAATACACGGCTTGGGATTCTTGCTCACTGAAAATGGCGACTAACACGTTAGCGCCGTTCACTTCATTGCGACCCGATGACTGCACATGGAATACTGCCCGTTGCAGCACTCGCTGGAACCCAAGCGTCGGCTGAGTTTCTTTGTCATCATCAATATCGGCAATGATTGGGGTTGTTTGTTGGATAAAGCTTGCCACTTCATCTCTGAGTTTATCTAGATTCGCTCCACAGGCGATTAACGCTTCTTGAGCCGCAGGATTGTCGATCAGAGCTAATAACAGATGTTCCACTGTCATATACTCGTGACGCGCGTCTCTGGCTTGCTGAAACGCCAGATTTAAGGTGACTTCCAGATCTTTGTTCAGCATAAGCACCCCCAAAATTAACAACAGACTACAGAGTAAAGCGGTTTTATGCTTTCTCTAACGAACACAGTAACGGATGTTGGTTTTGTCTTGCAAATTGATTTACTTGTATCACCTTAGTTTCTGCAATCCCAAACGGGAAAATACCGCAAATTCCTTTTCCTTGGTGATGGATCGTCAACATGATATCGGTCGCTTCCTGCTCGTTCTTGCGAAAGAAAACCTGCAAAACTTCAATCACAAAATCCATTGGGGTGTAATCATCATTATTGAGCACCACCTTATACATAGAAGGCGGCATTAACTCTGATTCGACACGTTCTTCAACGTGTTCAATATTTCCTATCTTTGCCATTTTTTAATACTAGCCTCTCGTGTTGGCCTCTTCCAATTGATCCGTTCAAATTAATCAGTTGTTACCCCTTTGTTAATTTTAGCTTGACTTCCGCATTTACTCCTTACATTCTGTTGTGCAGACGGTGAACGAATACCCGTCTATACAGGTTTTACTATCTTACTGGTAAGTAGACAACAGAAGGAAGTGGAAGTATGGCAAGCGGAACTGTTAAATGGTTCAACAACGCCAAAGGATTCGGGTTTATTTGCCCTGATCAAGGTGGTGAGGACGTTTTTGCACACTATTCTACCATTGAAATGGAAGGCTATCGAACTCTAAAAGCAGGCCAACCCGTTCAATTTGAAGTAGAAGCCGGTCCAAAAGGGATGCACGCTTCAGCCATTTCACCAACAAAATAACGTTTGGTGAGGCCAATGATCAAAAAGGCAGGGACTTGTCCCTGCCTTTTTATTGCTGCGTGTTTCATCAATTCTCACCACTTAATACTGCATCGCTCATCATCATTTCGCATGAATTTAATTCAAGTTCAATCGCCGCACATCACCCATTACATCCCAGCAAAAAAATTTTATCATCGGTCTCGACAGCAAATTTAGGGTATAAAAAAGGATCTGCAATGCAGACCCTTTTTTAAAATCAGTCTAATGACTTACAACTTTACATCAACTTAGATGGCCACACTGACGCGCACGCCATCTAAAAGTGATAACGAGCGGGATTAAGCAATCAACAGCTTGTTCAACGTCTCGCTTGGGCGCATGGCTTTTTCAGCCTTAGCCGCATCTAAACGGTAGTAACCGCCTAAATCGACTGGTGCACCTTGTGCCGTCGCTAATTCAGCCACAATCACTTGCTCATTCGCCGCTAGCGCATGCGCTAACGGAATGAAGTGAGCTTGTAACTGCTCATCGCCCGTTTGCGCTGCTAAGGCTTGTGCCCAGTACATGGCTAAGTAGAAATGACTGCCACGGTTATCCAGCTCACCGACTCTTCTTGATGGCGATTTATTGCTATCTAAGAATTGGCCAATGGCTTGATCTAACGTATCGGCTAACACTTGGGCTTTTGGATTGCCCACGGTTTGGCTTAAATGCTCAAGAGACGCTGCCAGAGCCAAGAATTCACCGAGCGAATCCCAACGTAAGTGACCTTCTTTCTCAAGCTGTTGCACGTGTTTAGGTGCACTACCGCCCGCACCTGTTTCAAATAGACCGCCGCCGTTCATTAATGGAACGATTGACAGCATTTTGGCACTGGTGCCTAGCTCGAGGATGGGGAACAAGTCAGTCAGGTAGTCACGTAGAACGTTACCCGTAACTGAAATGGTATCTTTGCCTTCTTTGATGCGAGCCAAAGACAAACGCGTCGCGTCTTCTGGAGACATAATGCTGATGTCTAAGCCATCAGTATCATGCTCTGGCAGATACTGCTGCACTTTTGCAATGATTTGCGCATCGTGGGCACGTTTGCTATCTAACCAGAATACCGCTGGAGTATTGCTTAAACGGGCACGGCGCACGGCCAGTTTAACCCAATCACGGATTGGTGCGTCTTTAACTTGACACATTCTCCAGATATCGCCCGCTTCGACGTTATGGCTCATCAATACCTTACCGCTGGCATCAACAACGTTGACCACACCGTCAGCAGGAATTTCAAAGGTCTTATCGTGGCTGCCGTACTCTTCGGCTTTTTGCGCCATCAAGCCCACGTTTGGCACGCTGCCCATGGTTTTAGGATCAAAAGCGCCGTGCTCTTTACAGAAAGCAATCGTTTCTTGGTAGATACCGGCATAACAACGATCTGGGATCATGGCTTTAGTGTCATGCAGTTGACCGTCTGGTCCCCACATTTGGCCAGATGAACGAATCGCAGCAGGCATAGACGCATCGATAATGATGTCGCTTGGCACGTGTAAGTTGGTGATACCTTTGTCAGAATCAACCATAGCCAATGCGGGACGCGCAGCGTAAACGGCGGCGATATCGGCTTCGACTTCGGCGCGGCTATCAGCAGGTAATGTCGCGATCTTGGCATAAACATCACCAAAACCGTTGTTAACATCAACGCCTAATTCAGCGAAAAGCGCCGCATGTTTGTCAAATACTGGCTTGAAGAAGACCTTCACAGCGTGACCAAACATAATAGGATCAGACACTTTCATCATAGTGGCTTTCAGATGCAGCGATAACAGCACATCTTCAGCTTTGGCGTTTTCGATTTCACGCTCATAGAAGCTCACTAAGGCTTTTTTACTCAACACCGCAGCATCGATAATTTCGCCAGCCAGCAGCTTAAGACCCGATTTGAGCACCACTTCTTGACCATCTTTTTGGGTCAGCACGATATTCACGCTGCCCGCATCAGATAAAGTGACAGACTGCTCGCTGCCGTAGAAATCGCCGTCAGTCATGTGAGCAACATGTGACTTGGAATCTTTGGCCCATTTCCCCATGGAATGCGGGTTTTTCTTGGCGAAGTTTTTCACCGATAATGGGGCACGGCGATCTGAGTTACCTTCACGCAGTACTGGGTTTACCGCACTACCTTTGATCTTGTCGTAACGGGTTTTAATTGACTTTTCAGCGTCGGTTTTTGGCTCATCCGGATAATTAGGGATGTCGTAACCTTTTTGCTGCAGTTCAAGGATACAGGCTTTTAATTGTGGGATCGAAGCACTGATATTCGGTAACTTGATGATGTTCGCTTCTGGCTGATTCGCTAACTCGCCAAGCTCTGTCAGATGGTCGCCAATCTTTTGTGCTTCGGTCAGTTGCTCAGGGAAACTGGCAATAATACGGCCCGATAACGAGATATCACGGGTTTCAACCGCAACGCCCGCGGCGTCGGTAAACGTTCTGATAATAGGTAAGAGTGAGAGGGTGGCCAGTGCTGGCGCTTCGTCTGTTTCAGTGTAAATAATTGTTGATGAGTTATCTTTCATGTTACATCCTACATTATTGTAAAATTTAATATTTTTTATAATAATTTTATAGCATGGCGAACAAATCTGAGCACAGGGAAAATATCAATCAAGGCAATCGACCACGCCCTCACCTTTCAAATTCTCAATGCCCTTCTGTCTTTGCGCGCAAGCTAAAATTTGTTACAACGACTCATTAAAACCTAATAAACATTTAGGCACAGATCACATTTTCTGGCCGACATCATAGAGCATTCGCAATAATATTCAAATTCCACTAACGGCGAATGCCAAGTACACTATGACCACATTAACGACTCAATCAAGTCAGGTAAGCGTGTCTCAACCTCCTGTTAGCAAAAGTATGAACAAAAACAAGTTTCAACCTAAAGGTGCCAATGCCAGCGCAAGTTCCCCAGCCAAGAGCCCGATTAAACCCGCTAAGCCCGCCAGCAGAGGCCCTGCCAACCGCACTACCGCCGTAGATAGCAAAGTGGCGCCAGCACGAAATGCCAATGGCAGTTTAAAGAAAGAACCCTTTAAAAATCCTAATCGACGCGCAATTGCGGCGGCAAAACCGGTGCAGAGTCAAACGCTCGCACCAATTATCGTGCTGTTTAATAAGCCTTTTGATGTACTTTGCCAGTTTACCGATGAACAAGGTCGTAAAACCCTAAAAGACTACATTCCCATTGCTGACGTGTATGCCGCAGGCCGCTTAGACAGAGACAGTGAGGGCTTGTTGTTGCTGACTAATGACGGTCAATTACAGGCAAGGCTGACAGAGCCAAAAAAGAAAACCTTTAAAACCTATTGGGTGCAAGTAGAAGGCGTTCCGACGGAAGATGTACTGACAAAACTGCGCCAAGGTGTTGAATTAAATGATGGTATAACGCTGCCTGCTAAAGTCAAAATCATGGATTCACCCGACATTTGGCCACGTAATCCACCGGTGAGAGAGCGCAAAAATATCCCAACAACTTGGCTAGAAATCCAAATTCATGAAGGCCGCAACCGCCAAGTCAGACGCATGACAGCGCATATCGGTTTTCCGACCTTAAGATTAATCCGTTATAAAATAGGCCAATGGAGTCTAGATAATTTGCCATCGGGTGAGCACAAATGCATCCGTCTCGGTGATGAAGTCTAAATTTCAGCCTAATTTTTGCGTTCCAATCCACTCAAAGGAGGCTCCATGAGTCAAAGATATAAACCCAATGTGACCGTCGCTTGTATTGTTCATGCAACTTCACAGGACAAATATCTGATGGTAGAAGAGTGGATTGAAGGCGAGCAACGCTTTAATCAACCCGCGGGTCACTTAGAAGCAAATGAAAGTTTAATCCAAGCCTGTGAGCGCGAAGTGTTTGAAGAAACGGGGTTATCACTCAAAGCCCAAGGACTCGTCGGCATTTATCAACTCAGCGCCAGTGAAGACTTAGCCTTTGTACGCTTTACTTTTTTCGTGCAGTTAGATGATATGCCCTCACCTGCGCCGCAGGATAAAGCGATCCATAGTGCGCATTGGTTAAGTCTTGCGCAGATAGAAGCCAAGCCATCTTTACTGCGCAGTTCCTTAGTACTCGATTGCTTAAAAGACTATCTCAATCAGGCACAAAATGGCCAAACTTATCCCCTTAGCTTACTCAATAGTGACCGCCTCACGATAGCCCAAACGAGCAAGGCGTGATAGAATACCGCCCCGCATAAACAGCTGGCTAAGCTTAATGCGTGTGCTACTGCAGAGGCCTTGTACAGCAAATAAATAGTTGGCCGTAAATGCGAGGTTTACTGACAGTTTGCGGACTCATTTTATTTGATAGCGCTGGCAAAGTTTGATTTAGCAATCAGCAGCACAGCACCTAGATGTAAAGTTAGCTTGGATTTAAAGTGAGCTTGGATTTTTAGTTAGCCCATATTTTTAGTTAGGTTAGGTATTTTTGTTACGCGCTCAATGTCGCGGCTTAAATTCATCCACCTAGCCAACACACATACTGCCAACACACATACTCAATGGTTTTTAGGATTTATGACATCAATCGAACCCACTCATACAGGAAAAAAAGTCATTGTCGGCATGTCCGGCGGTGTAGATTCATCTGTTTCAGCCTATTTGCTTATGCAGCAAGGCTATCAGGTTGAAGGCCTATTCATGAAGAACTGGGAAGAAGATGACAACAACGAGTACTGCGCGGCCGCAGAAGATTTAAAAGATGCCCAAGCCGTGTGCGACAAGCTCGGGATCAAGCTACACACAGTCAACTTTGCTGCCGAATATTGGGACAATGTATTTGAGTATTTCCTCGCCGAATACAAAGCCGGCCGCACGCCAAATCCCGATATCATGTGCAACAAAGAGATAAAATTTAAGGCATTTTTAGAATTTGCCGACGAAATCCTCGACGCCGATTACATCGCAATGGGCCACTATGTTCGCCGTCGCGACGGCAGTACGCAAATGCTCCGCGGTGTTGATGGCAATAAAGATCAAAGTTATTTCCTCTACACTCTTAGCCATGAGCAAGTTGCCCGAAGCCTGTTCCCTGTCGGTGAGCTCGAAAAACATCAAGTACGTGAAATTGCGAAAGAAATGGGCTTAATCACCCATGATAAAAAAGACAGTACTGGCATCTGCTTTATCGGTGAGCGTAAATTTACTGAATTTCTAGGGACTTATTTACCGGCGCAGCCTGGCAATATCGAAACCCCAGAAGGCGAAGTCATAGGCACGCACCAAGGACTCATGTACCACACCTTAGGCCAACGTAAAGGCTTAGGCATTGGCGGCATGAAAAACAGCAATGACGATCCTTGGTATGTGGTCGATAAAGATCTTGAGCGTAACGTATTGATCGTGGGTCAAGGCGGACACCATCCCCGTTTGATGTCGACCGGCATGACAGTTAACCAACTGCATTGGGTAGATAGAACTGGGCCTGTCGATGGCTGTCATATCACCGTCAAAACCCGTTATCGCCAACAAGATGTGCCTTGTACTTTGACCTACACAGATGAACACACCTTGCGCGTGGTCTTCGATGAGCCTGTTGCGGCGGTGACGCCAGGACAGTCTGCGGTATTTTATGATGGTGAAGTCTGCCTAGGTGGCGGCATCATAGATCAATTAATCCGAGGGTAAAGCGTGAACGAGCAACTCATTAATCGGACTATGGCGTTTGCAGGCATACTGCAAGCCATTGCCCAAGTTCAACATTTAGCGCGCCATGGCGAATTGGATAATGCCGAGCTCGCAGCGAGCTTAAACACCATTCTCGTCACCAATCCTGACAATACGGCCGATGTCTACCAAGATAAAATCGTATTGCAAAAAGGCTATAAGCTGATCCTGAACCAGCTCGGTGACAGCAGCCAAAAAGATGTTGAAATCACCCGCTATTTAGTGGGCGTGTTGGCGTTAGAGCGAAAATTAGTTCGCTCTAACAGCGGCTTAGGCATGTTGGCTGAACGTATTAATCAAGTGAATCGCCAGCTACATCATTTTGCCATCACAGATGAGCAAGTTGTTGCCAATCTTGCCAGCATTTACAGTGATATCATCAGTAATTTAGGGCCAAAAATCCAAATATCGGGTAATCCTGTGTGTTTGCAGCGCCCTATTGTACAACATAAAATTCGTGCTCTGCTGCTTGCCGCTATACGCAGCGCAGTACTGTGGCGTCAGTTGGGCGGTAAACGTCGACACTTAGTCTTCGCCCGCAAAGCCATAGTCGATACAGCCAAGAAAAGTCTTACCCTATAATAAAATTAGCGTTCATCAAGGAGCTACACATGGATCTTTCCGCACTAACTGCTATCTCTCCGGTAGACGGTCGTTATGGTAGTAAAACCGCGTCATTGAGAGGGATTTTCAGCGAGTTCGGTCTTACAAAGTACCGTGTTCAGGTTGAAATCAATTGGCTAAAACTGTTAGCCGACTGTCCAGACATTAGCGAAGTGCCAACATTGAGCGCGTCAGCTATCGCCGTACTCGATGGCATTAAAGACAATTTCAACGAACAAGATGCGCTGCGTGTTAAGGCTATCGAAAGCACCACTAACCACGATGTAAAAGCGGTTGAATACTTCATTAAAGAAAAAATCGCGGGCAATAGCGAATTAGCCGCTGTGGGTGAGTTTGTTCACTTTGCTTGTACTTCTGAAGATATCAACAACTTAAGCCACGGTTTAATGCTGACTGAAGCCCGTGAGCATGTATTACTGCCTTACTGCAACGAGTTGCTGACGGCAATTAAAAAGCTGGCGATTGAATATCGCTCTGTGCCATTAATGTCACGTACCCATGGCCAACCCGCGTCACCTTCGACGCTCGGTAAAGAAATGGCGAACGTCGCAGTGCGCCTTGAACGTCAAATCAAACAAATCGCCAATGTTGAAATCATGGGCAAACTGAACGGTGCCGTAGGTAACTACAATGCTCACCTGTCAGCCTATCCTGAAGTTAACTGGCATGAGCTGTCTGAGCGTTTTGTGACTAGCCTTGGCTTGCACTGGAATGCCTACACGACGCAAATCGAGCCACACGATTACATTGCCGAATTGTTTGATGCGGTTGCCCGTTTCAACACTGTGCTGATTGACTTTGACCGTGATATTTGGGGTTACATCGCCCTAGGTCACTTCAAACAACGCACTATCGCCGGTGAAATCGGTTCATCGACTATGCCGCACAAAGTTAACCCCATCGATTTTGAAAACTCTGAAGGTAACTTAGGTATCGCTAACGCCCTGATGCAACATTTAGCGTCTAAACTACCGTTATCAAGATGGCAACGTGACTTAACTGACTCGACTGTACTGCGTAACTTAGGTGTGGGTATTGCCCATGCGTTGATCGCGTATCAAGCGACCTTAAAAGGCATCAGCAAGTTAGAAGTTAACGAAGCGCATCTGCGTGATGAGTTAGATCACAACTGGGAAGTGTTAGCAGAACCTGTACAAACGGTAATGCGTCGTTATGGTATTGAAAAGCCATACGAAAAATTAAAAGAACTGACGCGCGGTAAACGTATTGACGCGCAGCAACTGTCAGTGTTTATTGACGGACTTGAATTACCAGACTCAGTGAAAGCTGAACTGAAGAAAATGACGCCAGCCAATTACATTGGTCGCGCCGAAACGTTTGTCGACGAACTGAAGTAAGTTATTAATTAAAATTGGCGATTAACTAATATTAAGCTATTGACTGAAATTAGTTATTAACTGAAGTTGGCGACGGACAATACTCTTTCTTAAACAGAAATAAGGATTAAGGCGACCCACATCACCGCGATGTGGTCGCCTTTTTTAACACTATGTATACACTCAATCTCGATATCGCCCAGTTTCTTAGTGAATACTGGCAAAAGAAACCCCTGTTGATCAAAAAAGCATTTCCGCAATTTGAAGATCCTATCAGCGCCGATGAACTAGCAGGCCTTGCCTGTGAAGAAGAAATCTCTTCACGCATCGTCGTCACCAAAGACAATGATTGGGAAGTAGTGCAAGGTCCGTTTGAAGATTACGACAGCTATGGCGAAACCCATTGGCAGTTATTAGTGCAAGCAGTCAACCATTGGTATCCTGATTCGCAGCCATTAGTTGAAGCGCTGCGCTTTTTACCTGACTGGCGCTTCGATGACTTGATGGCCTCATTTGCAACCCCAAGTGGCGGTGTCGGCCCGCACGTCGATAACTACGATGTATTTATCATTCAAGGCGAAGGTGAGCGTCGCTGGACCGTGGGTGACAATACCCCGCAACAACGCCGCGGTGGCAATCCCAACTCGCCGCTGGTTGAGGACTTTACGCCCATTATCGATGTAGTGTTAGAAAAAGGCGACATGCTTTATATTCCACCCGGTTTCCCGCATTGCGGCGAAACCCTAACTGTGGCAATGAGTTACTCGATTGGTTTCCGTGCTCCTAGCCAGCAAGAATTGGTCAGTGAAGTCGCCGATTATTTGCTCGACAATAACTTAGGTCAGCAGCGTTTCACGTCGCAAACTGAACCGAGTTCAGCCGGTATCGTCAGCCAAGACCATCAAGTGGGCATCATGTCACTCTTGAGCCAGCTGAGCCAAGATCCTAATAGCTACCAAATCGTGTTGGGCAAGTTGCTTAGTCAAAACCGTTTCGAGCTTGATTTGTGTGAAGGCGAAGAAGCTTACAGCATGGAAGATTTGCAAGATGCCTTCGCCCAAGGTGCTGGAGTGAGCCGTATCGGTGGTTTGAAAGTATTGCGCCTTGAAAATGACGCCACGCCGCGATTATTCATCAATGGTGATGTACACGAACTGCCCCAAACACCGGCAGACGTAATCGCACAGTTGAGCGATAACGTCAGCTTAAACGCCGATGAAGCGACTGAAATATGTCAGCATGAAGAAGTCCAAGCCTTACTGTTGAAACTCATCAATCAAGGTTTCTACTACTTGAGCGACAGCGAAGAATAAGCCCTATCGACTTTGTTCGATGACCTTGTTCTTAACATAGGAAATCAACATAAAAGTCAGTATAAAAAAGGCACTCAATTGAGTGCCTTTTTATTATTTATGCCGTTATTTTGAGCAATCAACACAAGTGACTGTATTAACTCAATACTATCTAAATACAACCCTCAACTCATTTGAGTTTAAGCATTCCACAGTTTATCGTCATTGTGCATACGATATAAACTCTCGGCACGCGATACTAATAATTGAGCAAATTTAGCCTGAGTGGCATCACGGGTTGCACCCGAACGCACTAAGTTTTCCGCCTGCATTTGCCACATCATAGAGAAATGACGCACGGCATCACGGGCCGTCGCCGCCACTTTCACATCGACAAAATCCGACGGTAAATCACCTGACATCACCCAATAGGTTTTGTTGCTTGGACGCTTTGATTCCATCTTCCAAATCGCCATATAAGGCGCAAGATAACGGCTTTCATCGGCTAGGACTT
The DNA here is from genome assembly GCF_043359565.1 of Shewanella sp. S23-S33. NCBI lineage: Bacteria > Pseudomonadati > Pseudomonadota > Gammaproteobacteria > Alteromonadales > Shewanellaceae > Shewanella > Shewanella sp. S23-S33. The sequence continues at coordinate 15,735 of NZ_JBHFFD010000042.1, forward strand.
TGCTTGGGATCACGCCTTTTTCAGCGAGAAAACGATTAGCTTTTTGAAATTGAGTTCTGACCCACTCTTGACGCAGCTTTTCTATTTCTTCAGCTGATAAATTTTGTTGAGTTTGGTCGACAGCTTGTTCAGTCATACTTCCGTCCTATCTTATTGTTATAACGCGAGCCTAATTCTTGGGATCAGTGCGCGATTCATTCTATTCGTTACGTTAAATTCAGTACAATCCATTCTTAATCGCAAAGCTTACGTTTACGTAAAGTGGAAAGCTAAATTGCCACAAATAATGTATTTATTCGGTCATTATGCATGGTTGAGAGTATCGCTAAATGCTATGGTTCTGCAATAAATATAACAAGCAGTCGATAGAGGCTCACCTCGTCGGCTTTTTCATTGTGTATAGCGGAGAAATTCACGTGGCTGTATTTAATCATGTATCCTTTGACGAACATGAACAGGTTGTATTCTGTCATGATAAAGAAAGTGGCTTAAAGGCCATTGTCGCCATCCATAACACTAACCTTGGTCCTGCCGTGGGTGGATGTAGGATGTGGAACTACCAATCGGATGATGAAGCCCTGACTGACGTATTACGCCTTTCTCGTGGCATGACTTATAAAAATGCCCTAGCAGGTTTAACCATGGGCGGTGGTAAATCCGTGATCATTGCCGATCCGAAAAGACAAGATCGCGAAGCGCTGTTCCGCGCCTTTGGCCGTTTAATTAACAGCCTAGGTGGCCGCTACTATTCAGCGGAGGATGTTGGCACTACTACGGCTGATATTATGATCGCCCATGAAGAAACCCCTTATATGGCGGGTCTTGAAGGCAAAAGTGGCGATCCATCACCGTTCACAGCCCTTGGCACTTATTTAGGCATCAAAGCTGCGGTTAAACATAGACTTGGTTTAGACAGCCTTAAAGGCCTTAAAATCGCCGTTCAAGGCGTCGGTCACGTTGGCTATTACCTGTGCAAACACTTGCATAACGAAGGCGCAGAACTGATTGTTACCGACATTCATCAAGCCTCATTAGACAAAGTCGCTACCGACTTTGGTGCCATTGTTGTCGCGCCTCAAGAAATCTACGCACAAGATGTGGATGTGTATGCCCCTTGTGCCCTTGGCGCAACCTTAAACGATGCGACCTTACCGCAACTGAAAGCCAAAATTGTTGCTGGCTGTGCCAACAACCAATTAGCCGAAGTACGCCACGGTGAACAACTGAAAGAAATGGGCATACTATACGCGCCAGACTATGTAATTAACGCAGGCGGCATTATCAACGTGTCGTTCGAAAAAGATTACGACGCAGCAAAATCGACTGCTAAAGTAGAAGAAATTTACAACACGCTGCTGAAAATATTCAGCCAAGCCGATGCGCAGAACCGTACAACTGGCGCCGTGGCTGATGAAATGGCAAAAGCTATTATCGAAGCCGCTAAGCAGTAATTTTTTACGCGTTTATTATTTTTTATGCCCGTCAAATATTGAAAAAAGCGACCTCTGGTCGCTTTTTTGTTATCTAAAATTTAATCTATCACTAAGCTCATGGTTTAGCCGCGCTTTTAATTTCGACACAGAATATTCATTTAATCACGCTGGAAAACGTCATATTTGTCTGCTTGAATTAGTCTATCAGGTCCCAGCACAGGATAGCGCTATGATCCGTTTCAAATATGATCTCAACCAAGATGTGGTAGAACTGCAAGCCAGCAATTGGAGTGGTTTAGAGCGGGTCTTCGTTAATGGGCAGATGGTGTCGCACAAGCTTAACTTTAAACCTCAAAGCGAGCATACCATTCAGCTTAAAGATGGCGCACCTTGCAAGTTTGAACTGCTTATCGATCCCCAAACCGATGAGTTAATGTGCCGAATTTATAAGCAACATAGACTCGTCGCTAGCCTAAAACAAGGCAAAGAGAATTTATTAGCCAGCCGGCGTTATTTACAGCACTCAGTGATAGCCGTAAGTCTGCTTTGCGTCTTTGCACTTTACTTAAATTAATCAAACCAGTTTAATCCCGCAGAGTGAGGCATAGTGGATGGGATTAAACTGGGAACATGATTTAGATAACCACATACAGATAGAAGTAAAAACGGCTAAACCACAGTTTTCCTCCATACCCATTAGATTCAAAATTTCAAGCCAAACGGTTGATTTTATTTAATAGTAAAATGAATGTCTGTTGTTCATCTTCACTTAAATTTGACAGAAATTTTTCATTGACCCGCTCAGCTTCGCAGATAAGATCTTGCTCTAATGCTTTGGCTTCATCGGTCAAAAAGATTTGGAAAGCACGCCGATTATCGACTTCTTGATGACGAGTAATAAGACCTTGCACCTGCAACTGATCGAGTAAGCGCGTCATAGTGTAATTTGCCACATCGCAACGCTTAGACAATTCAGTTTGGCTTATGCCCTCTTCTTGCCACAAAGCAAACAGCACAGGCCACAGTTTTATATCGAGTTGATATCGCTTAAGATGCAGATCAAGCTCATTTTGCAGCTCGATATTTAAGTGGGATACAAGATAGCCTAAGCTTTCATGACGATTCAAACAGCACCTCCTACAGCAAAGGTTTAACGCGTTTTCACTTACTCTGCACGCCATCATAGGAACCCAGAGTTAGTTTTAATACTACCACTTAACCCATAATAAACTAGCTTAGACCACAGCAAATTATGCGATTAACCTACGAGCTCATTCCTCATCTAGATCAGATAAATTGAATTCATTCACAAAATTATAGTAACAGGCCCGACCTAATTTGCCCCATAAACCGCGCTCAAGCGGCAAATAAACACTGTCATCGGTGAGCTTCATCTGTTTTATATCGACTTTATGATGCTGTGTTTCAATACTGGTTCTTACATTGAGCAGCGAATGGGGTTGCGCTCGCTCGAAATCGACAATCAGTAAGGGAGCATCTTCAACCCACACTCGCACCTTCTCCACTGGGGTAATTAAGAAATACTCATCATCGATGCAATGTAAAATACTGGCGAACAACTTAGCAAACTTTGCTGGCAGCGATGTGCCTAGATATGTCCAATCACCCAAGGCGTTAATGTCAAACAATGGGACTTCACTGCACAATGGCACAACCGAGGTTAGCCTACTATCAGCGGCGAATTGTTTGAGCGTGTGTTGAATACTGTCAGTCATCTTTTCCATCTAGGCCTCCATCATCCATAAAAAAACCAGCCTTGCGGCTGGCTTTAGTGTGACATTCAACACTGGGATATACCAGTGAGGATAATTACGATCTGACTAGCGCAATCAAAACGGCATAAACACTATTAAATATTTGCTAACTCGAGTAAGGCCTCAAGTGGATGCTTTGGCTTGTATCCGGCAAAACGTTTTACCTGACTACGGCACGAATAGCCAGACACTAACACTTGCGGCTGCTCAATTTTCGCTAGCGTTTGCTGCCAAGACATATCAAACAAGGCCTTAGAGCGCTCGAGGTTTTCTGCCTCATGACCATAGGTTCCCGCCATACCACAACAACCTAAATTGACTGCGGTTAACTTAGCGCCAAAATGGGCAAAGATTTTAGTCCACTCATTGGCGGTATTTGGCTTGGCCGTCGATTCGGTACAATGACTAAACCAAGTATATTGCTTACCTTGCGCAGCTTTTGCAGGTAAATCTTTGATGACATTCAGTAGCCATTCGTTGGCTAACTTGACCTCAAAATTACCGCGATTAGCCCCTAAGACTTCACGGTATTCATCGCGATAACACAAGACTAAGGCAGGATCGATACCGACCATGGGCATGCCCAGTTTATGGACTTGGTTCAGAAAGTCCGCACTCGACTGCGCCGTTTTAGCAAACTTATCTAAAAATCCCTTGATATGTGTTGGCTTACCATTGGGTTTGTAGGGCAATAACACCGGCTTTAAGCCGAGTTTTTCAATCAATTGGATAAAGCGCAGCACAAGACCTGAATCATAGAAACTGTTAAAGGGATCTTGTACCACCAACACAAACTGCGAGCGCTTCTCTTCTGGAATCGCTTGCAACGCAGCTAAGTCGTAACCGCGGCTTGCATGACCATCGAGTCTTTGCTTCAAAGTCGGCACAGATAACGCAGGCGCATCCACATAACCAATCGCCTGTTTAATCACCCATTGGCTCAATGGATTTTGTGCAACAAAGTTAGTGAGACGCGGTGCAGCGGCCATCAGTGGCAAGCTATCTTCAATTCCTGCAACGAGATAGTCTTTCGCGGGTCTTAAATAGCGTTGATAGTAAATATTGAAGAACTGCGCCCTAAACTTAGGCACATCCACTTTGACCGGACATTGTCCAGAGCAAGCTTTACAGGCTAAACAGCCCTTAAGCGATTCCATCACCTCGTGGGAGTAATCATAATCACGTTTGGCATTGATGGTATTTTGTATGCGCTGCAATATACCAAAAGGTTTCGCTTTTGCGAGGGCATTAACATCAACCCCTTCAGCCTCAAGCAGTCTTAGCCACTCTCTCATGAGCCCTGCACGCCCCTTAGGTGACTGCACTCTGTCACCCGTCACCTTAAACGATGGGCACATAGGCGAATAGCTACTGTAATTAAAACACAGGCCATTACCGTTACAATTCATCACATCGGGGAACGCATCACGCACATCAACGGGGATTTGTCGATCAAACTTACCGCGCTTAGCACTGTCGACATCGTAATAGAGGGCACCTGTATCTTTAGGCGCCACCAGCTTGCCGGGGTTTAGTCGGTTATCGGGGTCAAACAAACCTTTAATATCTTGCAACACTCCGAAAAGTTCATCACCAAAGACAGCTGGACCGTATTCACCGCGCACGCCTTTACCGTGTTCACCCCACATTAGGCCGCCGTATTTAAGCGTCAGTGCCGCGACTTGATCAGAAATGACTCGTAGTAATTTTTCATCTTCAACATCGCACATATCGAGCGCGGGTCGCACATGCAACACGCCCGCATCCACATGGCCGAACATACCGTATTGCAGATTATGCCCGTCGAGTAACGCGCGAAACTCCATAATATAATCGGCGAGTTTTTCGGGCGGTACCGCAGTATCTTCAGCAAAGGCGATGGGCTTACGGCGACCTTTAGTGGCGCCGAGTAAGCCAACGGCTTTTTTACGCATGCCGTAAATTTTTTCGATACTCGGCTTATCTTGCGTCACTTGGTAACCCAACACACCGCACTCGCCTTTGCTGATCTGCTCAGTTAACACAGCTTCCAAACTCGCGAGCTTTTGCTCAACTTCGACCGTGTCACCTGCAAATTCGACCATATTGAGGCCATCAATAACTTTACCTGGCACTTCTTGGATAAGATCAGCCACTGAATGCCAGACAATATCTTCACGGGCTAAGTTAAGCACTTTTGAATCGACGGTTTCGACCACAGTCGCCCGCGCGGCAACTAAGGATGGCGCATGACGCAATGCCGATTGGAACGAATCGTACTTAATGTTCACCATAGCGCGCTCAGTCGGCAGCGGGGTGAGATTGAGTTTGGCTTCGGTTATCACCGCAAGCGTGCCCTCTGAGCCCGTCAGAATTCGTGATAAATCGAATTGCGTCAGCTTGTCGTTCCACACGTGTTTTAAGTCATAGCCGGTGAGGAAACGATTGAGCTTAGGAAATTGGTTTTCAATCTGAGTACGCTTTTCACGGCATACCGCCGCCACAGCAGAAATCAGTTTCTGCCCCAGCGGATTATCACTGACATTATCGGGGTTACACAGTAGTCCCGCATCTAGGGGATGCGTATCCAGCACACTGCCATCGATCAACACGCTGCGCAGCGCCAGCACGTGATCTGACGTCTTACCATAGACCAGTGAGCCCGCACCCGAGGCATCGGTATTGATCATGCCACCAATAGTGGCGCGGTTTGAGGTGGATAAATCGGGACTAAAAAAGAATCCATGGGGACGCAATGCATCGTTAAGCGCATCTTTAATCACGCCAGCTTCGACTCGAACCCAACCTTCCTCAGCATTCACTTCGAGAACACGGTTCATGTAACGCGACACATCCAAAATCAAACCATGGGTCAGAGATTGTCCGTTGGTGCCCGTACCACCGCCCCGCGCACTGAAGGTCACGCTGCGAAATGCGTCTGTAGCAGCCAGCGTCAATGCAATTTGAATATCCTGCTGATTTTTAGGATAAAGCACGGCTTGAGGCAAAAATTGATATACAGAGTTGTCGGTGGCTTGCACTAAACGGGCGCTGTAACGTTTGTCTATATCACCGGAATACTCACTTTGCTCCAGTGCATCAAGGTATGCCAAATACACTGGCTCTAATGTTTGTTGATGTGATAGCAGGGGTAGCATAGATGGCTTCTGTCAATTATCGTTATGGCGCCATTATAAACAAAAAAAAGCCGCTAAAAAGCGGCTTTTTTAACAAGTTTATAAAATTACTATCTAGATCAACCGTGCGCTTCGGCTAAATACAACCAAGTATCAATCACAGTATCAGGGTTTAATGACACTGTATCTATGCCTTGTTCTACCAACCAAGCGGCAAAATCAGCGTGATCTGAAGGACCTTGACCACAAATACCTATGTAAGCGCCCTTCGCTTTAGCCGCTTTAATGGCTAATGAAAGTAGCATTTTAACGGCTTCATCACGCTCATCGAATAAATGGCTAATGATACCTGAGTCACGGTCAAGGCCGAGTGTCAGCTGAGTTAAATCGTTTGAGCCGATAGAGAAGCCATCGAAATGCTCAAGGAATTGGTCTGCTAACAGGGCGTTTGAAGGCACTTCACACATCATGATGACACGTAAACCGTCTTTACCACGCTCTAAACCTTGCTCTTTGAGCAGACCAACCACTTGCTCAGCTTCTTTCACTGTGCGAACGAATGGGATCATGACTTCAACGTTTTTCAGCCCCATGTCATTACGAACGCGTTTGATCGCTTCACACTCAAGGGCAAAACAGTCACGGAAGGATTCAGAGATATAACGGCTCGCACCGCGGAAGCCCAGCATTGGGTTCTCTTCTTCTGGCTCGTATCTGTCACCACCAACCAAGTTTGCGTATTCGTTAGACTTAAAGTCTGACATACGTACGATCACTTTCTTCGGATAGAAAGCTGAACCGATAGTCGCAATACCTTCAACCAGACGGGCAATGTAGAACTCAACAGGTGATTCGTAACCAGCAATCATTTCGTTGATTTCAGTTTGCAGCGCTGCATCCTGTTGATTGAATTCGAGCAGTGCTTTCGGATGAATACCAATCATACGGTTGATGATGAATTCTAAACGCGCTAGACCCACACCTTCGTTTGGCAAACGGGCAAAATCAAATGCACGATCAGGGTTACCCACGTTCATCATGATTTTCATTGGCAATGCAGGCAGAGAGTCAACACGGTTTGAAATCACTTCAAACTCTTGTTTACCTTCGTAGATAAAGCCAGTGTCACCTTCGGCGCAAGAAACAGTCACGATTTGACCATTCTTGATACGGTCAGTCACGTCACCACAACCCACCACCGCTGGCACACCTAATTCGCGGGCGATAATTGCCGCATGACAGGTACGACCGCCACGGTTTGTGACGATAGCACTTGCGCGCTTCATGATAGGTTCCCAATCAGGATCTGTCATGTCTGTCACTAACACATCACCAGGTTGGATTTGATCCATATCGGCGATTGAGGTTAATACTTTGGCTACACCAGTACCCACTTTATGGCCAATAGCGCGACCTTCACAGATCACAGCGCCACGGCTCTTTAAGTGATAACGTTCAATCAATTGCACATCTTCACGGCTACGAACCGTTTCTGGACGCGCTTGAACGATATACAATTTGCCATCATTGCCGTCTTTTGCCCATTCGATGTCCATTGGACGACCGTAATGTTTTTCGATCACCATGGCTTGTTTGGCTAATTCTTCAACTTCAGCGTCATTGATAGAGAATTGACGACGTTTGTCAGCAGTCACGTCTTCAATTTTGACTTGTTTGCCGTGAGCAGCATCATCTGAATACACCATTTGGATGAGCTTGCTACCGATATTACGGCGCACAACAGCCTTGTGACCTAAGGCTAAAATAGGTTTATGAACATAAAATTCATCTGGGTTTACCGCGCCTTGAACAACCATTTCACCCAGACCAAAAGATGAAGTGATAAACACCACATCGTTATTGCCAGATTCAGTGTCCATAGTGAACATCACACCTGAAGCCGCTTTATCTGAACGAACCATGCGTTGTACGCCAGCAGACAAGGCAACACCGTGGTGCTCATAACCTTGATGCACACGGTAGGAAATAGCGCGATCGTTAAAGAGTGAAGCGTACACATGCTTGATCGCTGTCAGTACGGATTCAAATCCTTTTACGTTTAAGAAGGTTTCTTGCTGACCCGCAAAAGAGGCATCTGGCATATCTTCAGCTGTTGCAGAAGAACGTACCGCGAATGACGCTTCGCTAGTTTCAGCGGCAAGTTTATCGTAAGCTTCACGAATCGCTTGCTCTAATGCTGGTTGAAATGGAGTGTCGATAACCCACTGTCTGATCTGTGCACCTACTTTAGCCAGCGCATTGACATCATCTACATCCAGTGTGGCTAGAATGTCATAAATCTTCTGGTTAACTCCGCTTTGTTCAAGGAACTCGTTGAACGCATGGGAAGTTGTCGCAAATCCGCCAGGTACTTGAACACCGGCATTGGCCAGATTGCTGATCATCTCGCCTAGAGAAGCATTTTTACCGCCAACCAAGTTGACGTCACCCATGCCTAATTCTTGATACCAGAGTACGTATTGCTGCACAGTTCTATCTCCGCAAGTTTATTTCAGTGGCCCCTTCACACGAGGGCAGCGGCATTTTACACTCCTGTCGAACACGCGTAAATCTATAATTTTATTTGTAATTTTATTACTACAAGAGGTCAGTATGGCACCAAAAGTATTCTATATCTCCGACGGGACAGCGATCACAGCTGAAGTTTTTGGTCATGCGGTTCTCTCGCAATTTCCATTAGAATTTGAGTCACTTACGATTCCATTTGTCGAAACATTGACGAAAGCGGAGCAAGTTAAGCGACAAATTAATGATTGTTTTATTACAACAGGTGAGCGGCCGTTAGTATTCCATTCCATCGTAAAAGCCGAGATCCGCGACATCATCTACTCGAGTGAAGGGGTTGATTATGATTTTTTGAATACTTTTGTGGCCCCACTCGAACAACATTTAGGTGTTTCTGCCTCTCCAGTTGTACATAGAACCCACGGAAAAGCGAATCACGGCTATGAAGCGCGTATTGATGCCATTAATTTCGCCATGGATAACGATGATGGCCAGACCATGAAACATATGGATCAAGCCGATCTGGTTTTACTTGGGGTCTCTCGCTGTGGCAAAACGCCATCGAGCCTGTATTTATCAATGCAGTTCGGTATAAAAGCGGCAAACTACCCTTTCACCGAAGATGATATGGATAACCTTAAGTTACCTGAAGCGCTGAAACGCAATAAGAAAAAACTGTTTGGTTTGACGATTGATCCCGTACGTTTACATGAAATCCGTCAGAGTCGAATGGAGAATAGCCGCTATTCATCGCTCAAACAGTGCCGCTTAGAAGTCAAAGAAGTTGAAATGCTGTTTAAACGAGAACGCATTCCTTACATAGACACCACTAATCATTCCGTGGAAGAAATTGCCACTAAAATATTAGATGTCACAGGCCTAGAACGGCATATGTTCTAAGCCTAATAAGCCAAAATCAGCAAAAGAAACCGAGTGAATTTAGTCTAAAAGAAACTAACTTAAATCAAATTCATTGCACAGTTGCCGACAATTAACGCAATTGGCACTGTGCAACTCGGTTCGATTCGTTATAATCCGAGGCAATCTGGCGAAAAGCGCCGCACGCAAGCTCGGTATTTTGAATGACCATAAAAACAGACGAACTACGCACTTCCTTATTAGCAAAAGTCATCTCACCTGCGCAACTGGCATCTGAGTTCCCATTAACTCAAGATGCAGCCGATTATCTGGTTCAGCAACGTCGTGAAGTCGAAGCCATCATTATGGGTGAAGACCAACGTCTATTGGTGATCATAGGCCCATGCTCAATCCACGATACTAAAGCGGCATTAGATTATGCTCAACGCTTAGCCGCGTTACACCAAGAATTGAAAGATGACTTGTGTATCTTAATGCGCGTCTATTTTGAAAAACCCCGCACAATTGTCGGTTGGAAAGGATTAATTTCAGATCCCGATCTCGATGGTAGTTTCGAACCAAACAAAGGTTTACGCATTGCCCGCGAATTGCTGCAACAAATCACTGAATTAAAATTGCCTATCGCCACCGAATTTTTAGATATGGTGAACGGTCAGTACATAGCGGATCTCATCACTTGGGGCGCTATTGGTGCGCGCACCACGGAAAGCCAAGTCCACCGTGAAATGGCTTCAGCACTGTCTTGCCCGGTTGGCTTTAAAAATGGTACTGATGGGAACATCAATATTGCCGTTGATGCAGTGCGTGCCGCACAAGTGCCACATGTTTTCTATTCACCGGATAAAGATGGCGCTATGGCGGTCTATCGCACCCACGGCAACCCGTTTGGCCATATCATCCTACGTGGTGGCAAAAAACCTAATTATCACGCACAAGATATCGAAGAAGCGCGTCAACAGCTTGCATCTGTTGGGGTAACTCAACGTATGGTTATCGATTTCAGCCACGGAAACAGTGAGAAGAACCATCTCAAACAGCTGATGGTCGCCGATGAAATTATGACTCAAATGCGTGCTGGCAGCACTGCCATCGCAGGTATTATGGCTGAAAGCTTCTTACAAGAAGGTAATCAAAAAGTCGTTGAAGGCCAGCCACTCTGTTATGGCCAAAGTATCACCGACGCCTGCTTACATTGGGACGACTCTGAAATTCTGCTACGTAAGCTCGCAGCGGCTTCCCGCGAAAGAAAAGCACTGTTAACCAAATAAATCTGAAGTAGAATAAATCGTCCAATAAAAAACCGATCTCATTTCGGTTTTTTTATTGGAAGCATGACATTACCCTCAGTCATATGCCTACTGCAGGTTAAAGCCTGTAGTTTTCTATCTTTAACCACCATAAATCTTTATAATTCGAGCTTATTTTGCTGCATTACCTTAGGTTGCTGTATGTCGCTTACCCCCATGTCCACAAACACCGAAAATACCTCACGAATCGAAGCCGCTGAAACACCTTTTCCTGACGCGATTCAAACTCGAATTGATTCCTCAGAAGCGCGCGTGATTAAAGCAGTATTCCCCTCAATCACCAACCATCACAATACGTTATTTGGTGGCGAAGCTTTAGCGTGGATGGATGAAACAGCCTTTATTGCGGCAACTCGTTTCTGCCGTAAAACCTTAGTCACAGTGAGTTCCGATAGAATTGATTTTAAAAAGCCTATCCCAGCTGGCACACTAGCAGAACTCATCGCTCGTGTGATCCATGTAGGTAATACGTCATTAAAAGTTGAAGTCAACATCTATGTCGAAGACATGTATCAAGACCATCGAGAGCATGCCATACGCGGTGTGTTCACCTTTGTTGCGGTTGACGAACAACGAAATCCTACAAAAGTGTGGACATATGGGTAGTTTTTAGACGATTTTAAAGTATAGGTTAGCCCGTACTTTCGGGCTTTCAATTGAAACTATACTGTCCATCTTTTTCCCTGTAAAACACCGACCAAAGTCTAACAACCAGAAACATATCAAAATTTTGTCCTTATTCCTGAATAAAGCAATAGGATCCTTGATTACTTTTCTGTTACATTGAGTTCAATCTTCACGCGCACCGAACATAATCATAAAAGCCATGAAGCTAGAAAACTTAAATATTATTATCGCAGACGATCATCCATTGTTCAGAAATGCACTACGTCAAGCGCTGACCAGCGCTTTCGAGCATGCACAGTGGTTTGAAGCCGACAGTGCTGACGCACTGCAATCTGTATTGGATGTTCGAAGCGTCGATTACGATCTTGTACTGTTAGATCTGCAGATGCCCGGGTCCCACGGCTATTCCACGCTTATCCACCTACGCTCACATTATCCTGAGTTACCCGTTGTGGTGATTTCAGCCCACGAGGATATCAATACCATTAGCCGTGCGATTCATTATGGCAGCAGTGGTTTTATCCCTAAATCAGCTTCAATGGAAACCCTAAAAGAGGCGCTAAGTGCGGTGTTATTCGGTGATATTTGGTTGCCTAAAGGCACTGAGATTATTGCTATCAATGACGATGCCATTGATAAAATGGCCAGCAAGTTATCCGATCTCACGCCGCAACAATATAAAGTGTTGCAGATGTTTGCCGAAGGGTTATTAAATAAACAAATAGCCTACGATCTTGGCGTGTCTGAGGCGACCATCAAGGCGCACGCGACTGCCATATTTAGAAAACTTGGCGTTCGCAACCGCACTCAAGCAGTTATTGCCCTTGCGCAACTCGAGATGGATAAAGTCGATTTATCTTAATCGCTAAACCCATAAAAATGCCGCTTTTATTAGCGGCATTTTTATGTTTGTAAATCATCCAAGTTAACGCATTGGCAGATTTTTATCGGCAAACATTTCATCTATGAGCTGTTGATCCCGTAATGCTACGGCTTTCTCCACCACATCACGGGTTAAATGCGGCGCAAAGTGCTGAATAAAATCATACATATAACTGCGCAAGAAACTGCCCTTCCTAAAACCAATTTTAGTCGTACTGTGGGCAAACAAATGACCAGCATCAATAGCAACTAAATCTTTATCAACATTTGGATCAATGGCCATAGACGCGATGACCCCCACCCCTAATCCTAAACGAACATAGGTTTTAAGCACGTCGGCACTGGTCGCACTAAAGACAACACGCGGCTCTAAATTGGCCCGATTGAACGCTTTCTCAATTTCAGAAGCACGGTCAAAACCAAAGACATAGGTCACTAAGGGGAAACGGGCTAAATCTTCGATACTAATCAAGCTGCCTTGATTGCGGGTCGCAAGAGGATGGTCTTTGGGCACAACGATAGAGCGGTTCCAGTGGTAACAAGGCAACATTATCAGATCTGAATATAAATGCATTGCTTCGGTCGCAATGGCAAAATCTGCATCACCGCGAGCAGCCTGTTCGCTGATCTGAGACGGTGTCCCTTGGTGCATATGCAAGTTCACTTTAGGATAGCGATCAATAAACTGACGAATTATCGTCGGTAATGCATAGCGTGCCTGAGTATCTGTTGTGGAAATATTTAACTCACCTTGATCTGGCTTAGTATATTCTTCAGACACTTTTTTGATACTTTCAACTTTACCTAAAATATCATTGGCAATGCTGATCACTTGCAAACCCGCAGGTGTGACATGGGTTAAATGCTTACCGCTACGACCAAATATTTGGATCCCCAACTCATCTTCAAGCATACGAACTTGTTTACTGATCCCAGGTTGAGAGGTATACAAGTTTTCAGCTGTCGCCGATACATTGAGGTTATGTTTTACGACCTCAGCAATATACCTGAGTTGTTGCAGTTTCATCTTATTTCCTTGTCTCAAACACGCAAAATGCCATTAACAACTGAGCCCTCAAAGCACTCTCAGCTATAATCAATCGTTATAGTATATAGTAAAAATTAAAGCAAATAGGAATATAGAGCACAAGTCTACAGATTCATACGACAGAAATGATAACCTAGGCTAAGATAACTATGCTAGTTTATTGATTTATTGTAGCATTAGCTCAATTGGATAAATAATGGAACATCTATGTCATTCACCTTGGTTCTGATCCTCATCGGTGCGCTTTTACTGCTTGTTATCGGAATTAACGTATTACAGCAACAAAAAGAACGTGTAGAGGCTGAGCGTCGCATTGAATTTGCCCGTCAAAGAGCAATTATCGATGAAACTGAAACTGTGTTATCAAACACAGGAATGATGCCTTGTAGCACGAATATAGTGTTGGTTTTGTATCGGCGTGTACAAGATGCCTTGCAATCTGCAACAGCGATCAGTAATGGCCAACAACAGTCAGACTACCAACGCCGCTTAGCCGATATTAATAATCAAATAACAAGCTTACAGTCTGGACAACCTCAAACTCCTCCAATTGAGAATTTCAGACTACCCGATAATGACAAACAAATTTTAGCGCTTGTTCAAACCTTAAAAAAATTAAAGGCGATACTCAGAGCCGAGCATAATAAAGGTAAAGTCGATCCGAGCATTTTTGCTCAAGAAGAAAGCCGCATCGACAGTTTACAGCTCAGAATTAATGTCGATTCTATGCTTTCTCGTGCCCGCGCGGCCAGTTTTATGAAGCAATATGGCTCATCAAAACAAATGGTAACCAAAGCCCTATCAACATTACACGCCATTAAGGCACAAACGCCTAATGATCCCTTCATTGGGCGTAAAGTCGATGAGGCTAAACAATTACTTGATGAAATTATGGGGGCACAGAAACAATCTGAGCCCAGTGCGCCTAGACCTAAAAATGAAGAAGATGATATCGATATGCTGTTTCAACCTAAAAAGAAATGGTGATCAGTCTCTATTTGCTTACCGTTAAGTTGAATTAGCGACACATTTGCCACTCATGCTACCGAGTCATTGTGAGTCAGTTTGTATCTGCAGGTGTAAAGTACTCAACATGTTTGAATTATTATCTATAGAACAAATTAATATCGAAAACACACAAACAAAAAGCCAAGTCATATTTGACTTGGCTTTTTGTTGTTCTATTAGCGTTAAGCTAGCTTAATCAGTCACTATGCGCCTTTCTTGGCCTTCTTGGTAGATTCACTCACCCACTTCCCATTGACGTAATGCGCAGACCAACCCGTGGCTTTGCCATCGACTTCAGTCGCAACGTATTGCTCTTTCGTCTTACGGCTAAACTTCACCGCAGCCTTATTGCCTTCATCATCAGTGACTGGCGCATCCGCTAAATACTGATACTTAGGCCATAGCAGCTCACGATATTGAACCAGCTCCTCAACCAGAGGCGCACGGGTTTCACGTGATTTAGGGAAAGTACTAGCCGCTAAGAAGATACCCGCCGCACCATCACGTAATACGAAATGGGCATCCGATTTACTGCATTTCAGTTCGGGTAAATAAATAGGATCTTCTTTTGGCGGCGCCGCCTCACCATTTTTCAGTAATTTACGGGTATTCTTACACTCTTCATTGGTACAGCCAAAGTACTTACCAAAACGACCATTTTTCAGTTCCATATCGTGACCACAGCGATCACACTCAATCAGTGGACCTTCATAGCCTTTGATCTTGAATTGGCCTTCTTCGACTTCATAGCCTTCACAGATTGGATTGTTACCGCAGACGTGTAACTTACGCTTCTCATCGATCAGGTAACTGTCCATTGCCGTGCCGCAAATACTACAACGGTGCTTCGCACGCAGTGCATCTGTTTCGGCATCTTCACTGTTTTCGCTAATCGCCTCAACGCCAGGCGTGAGGTTCATCGTCGTCTTACAGCGTTCTTTAGGGGGCAATTCATAACCAGAGCAACCAAGGAAAACCCCAGTCGTTCCAGTGCGGATCCCCATAGGACGACCACAAGTTGGGCACTTGATATCCGTCATCACCATTTGGTTAAGACGCATGCCACCTTCTTCGGGATCTAGCTCCGCTTTTTCTAATTGCTTAGTAAAGTCAGCATAGAAACCATCGAGTACTTTTTTCCAGTCTAACTCGCCCCGAGCCACATCATCTAATGTTTGCTCCATGCTGGCGGTAAAGTCATAGCTCATCAAATCAGCAAAACTGCTCACCAATCGTTCGCTGACAATTTCACCCATTTTTTCGGCATAGAAACGACGATTTTCGACTTTTACATAACCACGATCTTGAATCGTTGAAATGATGGTTGCGTAGGTTGATGGGCGGCCAATACCGCGTTTTTCTAATTCTTTTACTAAAGAAGCTTCGCTGTATCGTGCTGGTGGCTTAGTGAAGTGTTGTTTAGGCTGCAATTCTTTTAATGCTAATACATCGCCCTGAGCCACGAATGGTAACGTATTGTCTTCTTCGTTTTTCTTCTTAAGCGCTGTTTGTACGCGAGTCCAACCATCGAAACGTAAGGTACGTCCCGTAGCTTTGAGCTCATAATCACCCGCTTTTACTGTCAACTTAGTGGCATCATATTGTGCAGGTGTCATTTGACATGAGACAAACTGGCGCCAAATAAGCTCATATAAGCGCTGAGCGTCACGTTCCATGTCAGATAAGGTCGCTGCTTGCACTTGAACGTTTGATGGACGAATCGCTTCGTGAGCCTCTTGTGCGCCTTCTTTCGATCCGTATCGAATCGGTTCGGCGGGTAGATACTTATCACCAAATTCTTTGGCAATCATATCGCGCAAGTTTTCAACGGCTTCTTGACTCAAATTGGTCGAGTCGGTACGCATATAAGTGATATGACCGGCTTCGTAAAGTCGCTGCGCCATCATCATGGTCTTCTTCACACCAAAACCTAAGCGTGTACTCGCGGCCTGTTGCAGTGTCGACGTAATAAAGGGAGCCGATGGTTTACTTTGAGTCGCTTTATCTTCGCGGGCTAGCACTGTAAAACTTGCTGCCGATAACGCTTGAACCGCAGCCATCGCTTGCTGTTCATTGATAGGATTAAAGGCAGCATCTAGATGCTTAACCACTTCCATCCGCAAAGCTTCTTGAGCGGGCGTATTGAGTTCTGCGTGTACATCCCAAAATTCTTCAGGCACAAAGGCTTTGATTTCGCTTTCGCGTTCGACCACTAAACGCACGGCAACCGACTGCACTCGCCCAGCGGATAAACCGCGAGCAACTTTTTTCCACAGCAGAGGCGACACCATAAAACCGACAACTCTGTCTAAGAAGCGGCGCGCTTGTTGGGCATTAACCATGTTAGTGTCGAGTGTCGACGGTTTACTAAAAGCATCTTGAATCGCAGACTTAGTAATTTCGTTGAAAACGACACGTTGATACCGTGAAGGATCACCACCAATCACCTCTTGCAAATGCCAGGCGATAGCTTCTCCCTCACGGTCTAAGTCGGTTGCGAGATAGATTTGGTCAGCAGAATCGGCAAGTGCCTGTAACTCTTTAACGACTTTTTCTTTACCCGGCAAAATTTGGTACTTAGCCGCCCAGCCCTTTTCAGGGTTTACGCCCATACGAGACACTAGCGCTTGCTGATCTTTCACCTTTTTATATTGAGCTTTTTCTTCTGGCGACATCTTCTTAACTTCGACAGCGGATTTAACCTTTTCATTGCCTTCTGAAGTCGATGATGTCGGCAGATCACGGATGTGACCTACGCTCGATTTAACGATGAATTCTTTGCCAAGATATTTATTAATAGTCTTAGCTTTGGCCGGTGATTCGACAATAACTAGCGATTTACCCATAGTTTAATTTGCGCCAAAAAATCTCAAGAAGGTGGAAATTGGCACCATATATAGAGGGTTGTACTGATAGTTTCAAGTTAATCCCTCTTTTATATGTACCAGCGAGTCACTTTTTAATCAAAGTTGAAAAAATGTAAAAATATAATATGCGTAATTAAAAACTAATATTTCATTATTTGCCAGCAAGCAAGAAATAGTTATGCATTTATCGTGAAAAAGTCGCTTTGAGCACAAAACCGTCCGCTTGTGCACTCGAAAAGCTTCAGTATACTGGGTTCCCTCAGGGACCATATGAACAAATAATAACTTTCCCTATCACAAGGATAAGCAATGAAGCACTTTGAAGCGAATTTTGATGGACTCGTTGGACCAACACACAATTACGCAGGGTTGTCTTTTGGCAATGTAGCCTCACTTAGCAATGCCGCCTTAGTTTCCAACCCCAAAGCTGCAGCAAAACAAGGACTCCAAAAAGCCAAAGCACTAGCCGATATGGGCATGGTTCAAGGAATATTAGCTCCTCAAGAGCGCCCAGATCTCTATACATTGCGCCGAATTGGATTTTCCGGCTCTGATGCTAATGTATTAAAACAAGCGGCAAAAGAAGCGCCTATGTTACTTAATGCCTGTTGCAGTGCTTCCAGTATGTGGACAGCCAATGCCGCTACCGTCTCACCAAGTGCAGATACACGTGACGGCAAACTGCATTTTACCCCAGCAAATTTAGTCGATAAACTGCATCGCAGCATCGAGCCTTTGACAACGGGGCGCATATTAACAGCAACTTTCAGTGATCCCCACTATTTTCATCACCATAGTCACTTACCTGAGCATAATAGCTTCGGTGATGAAGGTGCCGCAAACCACACTCGTCTCTGCAATGAATACGGCCATGCTGGTGTTGAGCTGTTTGTTTATGGACAAGAAGCCACCAATCCCAACGCACCTAAACCGCAAAAATATCCAGCAAGACAAACCTTAGAAGCGTCGATGGCAGTCGCACGCTTACATCAGCTGGAAGACGATAATTGCGTCTTCATCCAACAGAATCCTGATGTAATTGACCAAGGTGTATTCCATAACGATGTTATCGCAGTAGGTAATCAAAATGTCCTGTTCTACCACGAACAAGCCTTCTTAAATACCCAGAATAAGATCGATGAAATTAAACGTAAACTCGACACTGAGCTGTATTTCATTGAAGTGCCCACCGCGAAAGTAGCAATTAACGACGCAGTCAAAAGCTATTTATTCAATACTCAAATTATTACATTGCCATCCGGTGAAATGGCGATTATTGCCCCAACAGATTGCCAAGAAAATCCCGCGGTATTTGCCTATTTGAACGAATTACTCACGTTAAACACGCCGATTAAGCAAGTGCTTTATTTCGACGTAAAACAAAGCATGCAAAACGGTGGCGGCCCTGCCTGTCTTCGTTTACGTGTCGCCATGAATGAAGTGGAAGTCGCAGCGGTAAATCAACACACTCTGATGAATGATGCTTTATTTACTCGTTTAAACCTTTGGGTAGACAAACATTATCGAGACAGATTAACCACCCAAGATCTTGCAGACCCTCAGCTAATCATCGAATCTCGAACAGCTCTAGATGAACTGACACAGATCATGAAACTAGGTAGCGTGTATCAGTTCCAGCGTTAATGAATAAATATAATTCTAAAGACTAAACACTAAAAAGCGCACAATTAAGTGCGCTTTTTATTTATATTGTGACCCGTCCTAAATAGCGTTGACACTGGCTAATATTTTTACTTCATACACATCATGGCTAGTGAATAACAACTGGGATCGTTGCAATCTGCGTCAAAACACCTTTTTTAGTCAGTGCTTCAATCACTAATGATCCTGCATCTGGTTGGTCAGCACCTTTTATAAGAACGCTATACTTTCCTGCCCCGTTATCATTTGAAGATGCGACAGTGAAAGAGCCTTTACTTGCTAAGCTACCAGCTGAGGGGGTAAACGTAATAACTGTTCCTGAAGGTAATCGCTGATTATGTAAATCACCAATAATGATAGTAACTCCCCCAGTTGATTTACCTATGATATCAATTGTATTGTTATCGTTGAGGCCATCACATACATCAGCTTTAGTGTTATCATCTACACAACTATCCGTAATAAGAGGAATTGAAGCCATCGCATCACTACCAGACATAACCAAAACTAATGAAGCACGTACATTCAGCGAAGTGCTACCCGCTGCACAGCCTGCATGTTTACTGCCATTAGCATCTAATTGGCACAAACTACCATTGTATAAACCATCTGCTTGGTCATAAACGCCATTACTATTAAAATCAGTAAACACTTCAGCATCCCCTCCCTCTTCACCACCTGCTACACTTGGGTTAAAAATACGGTCTTCATTATGGTCGACAAACGCTTCACTTAAGTCATACGGATTACCCGATACATCCTTTTTACTTAAAAAATTAGCTAATTCAGATGCGTCAAAACGTCCATTACTATTAGTATCGGGGAAAGATTCTTCACCGATAGCCGTCGCTAAAATCGTCACGCGCCCGCCATAAGGTTGACCCAATTCCGCATCTAACGAAGGTTCTTTACCTTGCATGGCTAACGTATCACCAGTAGGGCGAGGATTTTGACTTGTCCATTTAACCGAACAAGCACCATTAACTGTCTGACACGAAGACACTATCACACCGCCCTCTGTGGTAAAGGAAACCGCTGTGCCATCGGGTACAGGGTTGTTGAATGCATCAGCCAATCGTGCCGTCACATCAACCTCAATGCCATCGTAATCCCAACCTTCAGGGCTTAGGTTTGATGCCGATAAAGAAAAGCTATCTTGGTCAGGTAAACCTGTCGAAATAACTAATTGATTCGATTGACTCGATATTGCTGGCGTACTGCCAGCAACCACTGCAGTAACCCTTACACTTGTTGATACTGAGCCCGAATTAACTACCGTTTGAACAACTCCCTGACCATTTGTAGTAGCAAACTCAGGATCAAGAGTGATATTGCCAACTTCAGTATTGAGCGAAAAATTCACACGTTGATTACTAACCGGAATACCATTTTTATCCATTACTTTAAATTTCACGGTTGAGGCTTCTGCCCCACCAGTTCCCTTAAGCCTAATGACTTCAGGTACTGCCTCTAGGAAAAAGATACTGCCGACACTTGCAGGTAAGACATTTACCGTCGCCTTGGCGGTTAGAGATTTTCCACCAACATTTGCGCTTATATTTATAGTATCGTCCCCCACACAACCTTTTGCTAAGTAGGTGCTGGTTGCAATACCATTAACCGCGACTACAGGCGTGCTTAATTCGGCTTCAGCATTCGCCTTCAAAGCACAAACAGAGGTAAATTGTACTTCAACTGGATCTGCAAATGGATTTCCAGCGTCATCCTGAATAGCTACAGAGACACTTGAAGTCCCACCCGCTGAAACAACCGAAGGCTCAACAGATGCAACACCATTTTGAAATGGAGAACCACTCCCCATAAATACATTAGTCACACCGATACTAAACACTAGTGGTTCCGATTTTTCTCCCGTTAGTAACGTTGCTGTCGCACTACCTGCACCTGGCTGGGTACCTGCTAAAATTTGAACATAAGCAACACCTTGTTCTGTAACAGCGGTATCAATGGGTAATTCACCGCGCGTACTGGAAAATTGCACAATTGTTTGCTTGGAAATACCTGTAACATTAGCAATAAGATAACCAGGTGAAAGAGATGTTATTGTTGATATAGGTGTTTTTGACTCAAGATCACTCACCATTACTAAAGCCACCTGTGCACCTCCAGTTGATGCACCACCATCACCTTTGGTATTGAAAGAAATATCGGCAGTAGCTGTGCTTCCACTTGCAGGTGTGTAAGTGGCGGTAATTTTACCTGAACCTAATTTGTTTCCAGGTAAGACATTAATAAACACTTTACCATCTGCATTAGTGACACCACTATCTGGAGTTAGAGCTCCTTGTCCATCTATACTGAAGACTATTCGCGCACCAGCAAGAGCACTCGCATTCTTAGTTAAAGTCGCATTCAACTTTCCAGGGATATCATTCGAAATATCTGTTATTGCCTGTCCATCTGAATTAACTAATTCTAATTTAACAACAAATTTATCAGATGGCGGAGTACCGGAACCATCATCAGAGATACTGCCTCCACCACCACATGCTAATAATAAAAGCGAACACAATCCTGCGAGAAAAACCTTATACGCTGACTTCATTGTCAGGCTCCCTGTTACTCTGATGATAATACCTAAGCGAGACGCTTATTACTTATAGGCTAACATTACACAATTTTCACGCAACTTTCCCATAACTATCTTATTTTATTTCGCAAATCTGATAAATACTTTAACATTAATTGTCATTTCATCTTCACGATTTTCTTGCTAGTCTTGTGAGCGCCAAAAAATAGAATGTATAAAAAACACACAGGACTCTCTATGGCAATTTCTATAAAAAATAAACTCGGCCTTACAAGTAAAATTCTGATCGGTATGGGAACAGGTATTGCTTTAGGCCTCTTTCTTCGTAATGCCTTTCCAGAAAGCGATATAGTAAAAGATTATATTACCGAAGGTTTCTTGCATGTTATCGGTACTATCTTCATCTCCAGCTTAAAAATGTTAGTCGTTCCTTTAGTCTTTATTTCATTAGTTTGCGGAACTTGCTCACTGAGTGAACCTTCAAAATTAGGCCGCTTAGGGGGGAAAACCCTCGCCTTCTATTTATTCACGACCGCCATTGCTTTAGTGATTGCGATTGTCAGCGCAGCCCTAATACATCCTGGAAACGCCTCACTGGCGTCAGAAAAAATGGAGTACGTCGCAAAAGAAGCCCCAAGTCTTGCTGATGTGCTGATAAACATAGTGCCTACCAATCCGATGCAGGCATTGAGCGAAGGTAATATGCTGCAAATTATTATTTTTGCAGTCATTTTTGGCTTTGCTATTGCCCATATTGGTGAGCGCGGCAAACGTATTGCGGCGTTGTTTGAAGATTTAAATGAAGTCATCATGCGTGTCGTGACACTGATCATGCAACTCGCGCCTTATGGTGTGTTTGCGCTGATGGCAAAACTTGCATTAACACTCGGTTTAGAGACCTTTGGTAGTGTGGTTCAATATTTCTTCGTGGTCTTAGGTGTATTACTGGTCCATGCGTTTATCGTTTATCCAATCCTTTTAAAACTTTTCTCAGGCCTCAACCCCTTAATATTCATTCGTAAAATGCGCGATGTGCAGTTGTTTGCTTTTTCAACCGCCAGTTCAAATGCCACTTTACCCATTACCATAGAAGCGTCTGAACATAGATTAGGTGTCGATAATAAAATCGCCGCTTTTACGCTACCGTTAGGCGCTACCATTAATATGGATGGCACAGCAATCATGCAAGGCGTTGCCACTGTGTTTATTGCGCAGGTTTTTGGCATTGAGCTCTCACTAACCGATTATGCCGTTGTTGTTGTGACAGCCACATTAGCATCAATTGGTACCGCGGGTGTTCCAGGTGTCGGACTTATCATGCTGGCCATGGTGTTAAATCAAGTTGGCTTACCAGTGGAAGGGATTGCCCTGATTATCGGTGTCGATCGCTTACTCGACATGGTACGTACTGCTGTAAACGTCACAGGTGATTGCGTAGCAACTGTAATTATTGCTAAATCAGAGGGCGAATTTAACGAGCAAGTGTTTAACAACACTCAAGCGGGTAAAGTTGCTAGAAGTTTTGATGAGCAAGTTCATCATTTAGATAAATCGAACTAAACCTCACAAAGACCAAAATGACGCCCAGCTTCAGTTGGGCGTTTTTGTTTGAACGCAATACAGTTAACATGTCTATTGTTAGCAAAATGTGAACGCGCCAATAGTACGGAAGTTTGTTTTTAGATACATTATGTTTACTATTTTAATACGTTTAATGGGAGGGGTATAAATGTGGTGGAGAAGTCTTTGGATCCTGATTGCATGCTGGTTATTGAGTGCCCACTTCGTACGTTACGAACAAATTAACTTTGCTATTCCTTTTGCACTTGCGCCTTTGGTCTTATTTTTTAACTCAGTTTACTTACTTCGTTTATTACAAATTTTATTATTTATAAGTGTCTTTGCCGTATGGGGCGTCACAACCATTGAAGCGGTACATCTGCGATTAGCGCAAGAAATGCCTTGGTTGAGATTGTCTTTTATCATGATGGCGGTGATGTTATTTACCTTAGGCGCGATTATGTGTGGCAACGGCATTTTGCGGATCAGAAAACAAAAATCGCCTTGGGGAAATTCCCCGATACGCTAACACTTTAACGGCAAAACCTTCTTATTCAACAATCAATTAGTACTTATTTTGACCACAAGTTCAACTCGGTCAGCAAAGGTTAAGTTCAACTAAGATATGCTGATCCTCTATTTGGTTATCAGTGTGATTTTACGTAGACTAGTTTGCTAAAGCTTAGCTCATACACTTTAAGGCATTATATTATGAGAATTTTGGTTGTTGAAGACGATCCTATTTTATCCCACCACTTAAAAGTGCAATTAAGCGATCTCGGCAATCAAGTTCAAGTGGCACTGACTGCCAAAGAAGGTTTTTATCAAGCCACTAATTATCCCATCGATGTCGCCATTGTCGATTTAGGGTTACCCGATCAAGATGGTATTAGCTTAATTCAACAGCTCCGTGAAGCGGGTCTTAAAGCACCAATATTAATTCTCACGGCACGAGTTAATTGGCAGGATAAAGTCGAAGGCCTAAACGCCGGAGCCGATGACTACTTAGTGAAACCCTTTCAAAAAGAAGAGCTTGTCGCAAGGCTTGATGCCTTAGTGCGCCGTAGCGCAGGTTTTGTTAAACCCGTGATTTGCAGTGGAGAATTGAAACTCGATCTCGCCGCCAAACAAGTCACTCTGGGTGACGAAGTCATGGAGGTCACTGCCTTTGAATATTTAATCCTCGAATATTTGATGCGCCATTGTCATGAGGTTGTCGCCAAGCAACGTTTACTCGATGTGATTTATGGTGATAAGGAAGGCGATCCCAATACGATTGAAGTCATGGTCAGCCGCCTGCGTAAAAAACTGACCCGCGATGGTATCGATAACCCCATAGTGACCATCCGCGGCCAAGGATATAAATTTAACCTGCCATGCAATTAAGATTAAAATTCAAGAAACGTCTGCTGACACGGATGTTTCTCACCTCGCTATCAATTATTACCTTAGTGGGTTTTGGTCTCGCATGGATGGTTAATATTCTGCATGCGCAAAATAGTTATAACGAAGAAACGGCCCAACTCATTGCCGAAATTCCCCAAGTCGCCGCCGAATTACGGGAGCACGATCTTATCCCCGATACCAGTGCTTGGCTGGAAGAAAATAATAAACAAGAGCGTTATGTGATAGCGAGTTGCGATGACAAATTTAAGCAGGTTTGGACCTCATCCCTCGCAGTAGATCGTGGCTTATTTGATACCTGTGAGCGTTTTAACGAAATCCGTAACGACTCCCCGCCCTACTACCTCACCATGGCTGACGACAGAGGCTATTTCGTCTATTTGCTCGCGGTAGAAATTGCCAGTGTGCATTACAACCTCCTTGTCATGAAAGATGCCGCCAAACTGGAACAAGAATACAGTAAGTTCAGTAAACGTACTTATATTCGTTTAGCTATGGTATTGGCATTAGCCTTAATTCTATTAGTCAGCGCCGCCTATTGGGGCATGCGTCCCTTGGTACGGATGCAAAATGAACTGCAATCAATTAACCAAGGTAAGAGTAAATCACTTTCTGAGGGCTATCCTGTTGAACTTGAAGGCGTAACGCAAGCACTCAACCAGATGTTGCAACAATCTAGTGCCCAACAACAGCGCTATCAAAATGCTATGAATGACTTGGCACACAGTCTTAAAACCCGCTTAGCCGCCGTGCATGCCATTACAGATGACGCCAGTTTGAGTAAACAATCGGCAAGCGAAAAGATCATGGAACAAGTCAGCCAGATGGATCAGCTGGTCAAATACCAATTAAAACGGGCCATGTTAGGCCGCCAAGGCCTGAAGCAAGAACAAACTGTTATTGCGCCCTTAGTCGATCAATTAGCACAAATGTTGTTTAAAATTTATCGAGAAAAACAAGTGCAGTTCTCGGCCAACATCTCCCCTTCCTTGATGTTCCCCGGCAACAAGGGTGACTTAATGGAGCTGTGTGGCAACCTTATGGAAAATGCTTTCCGCCTGTGTATCAGCCAAGTGCATGTATCGGCTAAAATTAACTCACAAGGTGAGTTTGAACTCATTGTTGAAGATGATGGCCCAGGTGTTGAAGAAAGCTTAAGACAGAAGATTATCCAACGTGGCGTGCGAGCCGATACCCAGTCCCCAGGGCAAGGGATCGGATTAGCTGTCTGTGATGAAATCGTTCACAGCTACGGTGGCAGCTTAAAAATTGAAGAAAGTCGCTTAGAAGGGGCGCTCTTTAGGATCCGTATCCCAGTGTAAGAAACTGGGATACTATCAGGCAATCACCGCATATAGCTGTTCGGCTCGATTAAACATGATCCAAGAAGTGGCAATATATTTGTCACCACTCACAGGTTTATTTCCCCGATGTGAATGAGTAAATCCCGCAGGCGCTATCACCATAGTGCCTTTTTTGGGGGAGATTTTACGCTGTTGATAATAAAATTCGGTTTCGCCGCCCTCTTCCACATCATTTAAATAAAACATATAGAGCACGACGCGATGCAGAGCTTCATTGTGGCCATTCTGCGGGAATTGCTCCGAATGCCAATGGGGATAACCGCCTTTATTTTGCTGATACTTTTGAATATTAATACTGCCACTGCGATACAAATACTTCACTAAGCCATCGGCCCTAGGCGCACCCAGCGTCGCAAAATTAGTCGGAGTTAGCGTTACAGGTTGGCCCTGCTCATCACTCACTGACACTGACACCGCCCCCATTAATGCCATTGAATACTTTGTGAAATAATCTACCGCGCCCTTTAAGGTATAACCTAAGAGTTCGTTTCTGATGGGCTGCAGGTCGACGAAACTATCTAAGGTCAAATCGCGGCTGATCTTCTTCTCCAAATCGACGCCATTGCCCGTATGTCCATCAACAACGCCAGCATGTTGCTCAAATGCCAGAATGAGACGGTCACACAAGTCATTCGGCAACGCATTAGGGTATACTTCAATAAAGTCCATACTTCCTCAATGGAGTGGCTACTTTCTAGGCTTACTATGCTGACATGTTAGTTAAGTAATTGTAAAGCAGCATCATTGAGATAAAATAACCCACATTACGCTTCACGATAACAAGAATATGAAAAAAAGCTGTAAAGTTTCAGTCCATCAACTTCAAGTCGGCAACTTTGTGCGTTTGCCCGTGGCTTGGAAAGATCATCCCTTTTTATTCAGTAGCTTTCATATTAAACAAGCTGCGCAAATCGAGTTGATTAAAAATCTGGGCATCGAACATGTCATCGTCGATTTAGAACGCAGCGACGTCGCCCCGATACATGCTGATGCGGTCAACCCTATCAAATTGCCGCCAAGTGCTGAAATCAATGTGCTTAAAAACGACATGGATCAATACAAGGCTGAGCAAATCGAAGTACAAAAAAAATTACGCCGTGACATTAATAAAACTGAGCAAAATTTTACCCGCTCAGTAGCCATGATGCGCAGCCTCATCTCTAAGCTACGTAATCGCCCCTTAAATGCGGTCGATGACGCCAAAGATTTGGTCCACACCATAGTCGAACAGTTGCTCAACTCAGATAACTTAGTGCTGCATTTGATGAGTGATGCTAAGCAGGATGAAAGCATTTACTACCACTCCTTGAATGTTGCGATCCTCTCTATGCTGATCGCCAAAGAAATGGAATGGGATAGAAGTGAAATCGAAACGGTCGGTCTCAGTGCCCTGTTCCACGACGTGGGTAAATTAAAAATCCCACCACAAATTCTAAAAAAATCGACATCTTGGTCAGCACCAGAGCTTAATTTTATCAAGCAGCATCCATTACTTGGGATTGAACTGCTCAAATTAGCCGATAATTTTCCCCAAGCAGCCTTACCTGCAATCACCAATCACCACGAGTTTCTCGATGGCAGTGGTTATCCCAAAGGCCTAAAGGAAGAGGCTCTCGATAAGGTATCGCAACTGATTGCGGTAGTGAACGAATATGACTCCTTGTGTTACCCAAGCCAACAGGGCAAAGCCAGAATGCCCTACGCCGCACTGGGGCATTTGTATAAGCAATACAAAACTAAGCTAAATCAAGAGTATATTGGCAAGATGATCAAGATGCTGGGCATTTATCCCCCCGGCAGTGTGGTGGAATTATCCAGCGGTCAATATGCCATGGTGATGTCGGTTAACTTAACTAAACTGCTATGCCCTAAGATATTGGTTTACGATGCGTTAGTTCCTAAAGACCAAGCGCCTATCGTTGATTTAGAGATTGAAGGGATCAGCATAGTGCGCTGCTTACCACCTGCGGCGCTTCCTGAAAAAGTCCACGAGTATCTAAATCCGCGCGAGCGAGTGAGTTACTACTTTGGCGGCGATAGTCGTAAGTAGTTGATTAAGAAACTGGCTTAACGATTATGTCTAACGAGCTTCACTCATTTAAGCAAAGTCATCGAGTCTCACTCATTGAATAAAAGTCATTGAATGAACGTAGTTAAATGGCAGTGATAAAAATAAGGGTCGAATATTACATTCGCCCCTTATTGTTAATTCGAGAAATCAACACAGCTAGCGGCTGACTTATAACCAATGCTTACGTTTAAAGAAGAAGTAAGTACCTGCGGCACTGGCTAACATCATCACAATCGCCATAGGGTAACCGTATTGCCACTCAAGCTCAGGCATGCTGGCAAAGTTCATCCCATAACTACTGGCAATCAAGGTCGGTGGTAGAAACACCACAGCGGCAACCGAGAAGATTTTGATGATTTTGTTCTGTTGCAGACCACTGAAACCCATGGCCGCATCGAGCAGAAAGTTTAACTTATCGAAAATAAACTGGCTGTGGGGCATCAGCGACTCGATATCCGACAACATTTCCCGCAAGTCCTTTAAATGTTCATCGGATAGCTGGCCACGATAATAACGTTGCATATAACGCAGTGAACGCTGAGTATCGAGCAAACTTAATCGGATTTTACCATTAGAGTCTTCTTGCAGAGTGATGAGTTTAAATACATCGTCAAGTTCGTCGTTATCAAATACTTGCTCACCGACATTTTCAAGTACAGTGTAAACGTCTTCAATTAAGTCAGATAGATAATCCACTTTCAGATTAAATAATTCGAGAAACAATTCCTGCGGTGTCGATACTTCTAACCGCCCCAAACGCAAATAGTTACGCAGTAAACGGATAAGACCTACGTCTTCTTCACGAATTGTCAGTAAAAAATTGCTACGAAGGTTGAAGGAAACGTTAACGCCGCGCACATCTTGGCCGACACGCTGTGGGAATAACGAATTAATATGCAAGCCGTCACTGTTTTGATAAAAACGTGCTGAGGCCTCAATTTCATTGATATCTTCTTCGTCAGGCACTTCTTCAACAGAAAAATGACTTAACCACTCTCGCTCCTCATCATCGGGTTTATACAGATCTAACCAAATGGTCGACGCGGGAATACTGTCCAGTATGCCGAGCTCTGTCACAGTAAGGTGACGATTATCATAGACATAAGCAGTAATCATTTGTCCTCCTGAAAAAAAACTTAAGTTAACGATTCCACTTAAGTGCAGGCTAAAAAATTGTCGCTAGTTTACCGCATAAGTTGGCAATGAAAAGGCGTGCAAGGTAATTTAGTAAAATAAATATGCCTTAGTCGGTTTCGATAATTGCCAACCGTTCTTGGGTCGAAAAGCGAATATGGATGCCATCAATAGTGACCATTTTCGAGTCTGAAATATCCCCTTTTCGCACACGATACTCGCCGTTATTGTCGGCATTCGGTGACACAATTCTCACAGTGACAATTCTATGCTGATCGCGCCAATACCAAACACTGTAACTCAGCAGGCTAAATCCAATCACCACAAACACACCCGTCAACAGGTATCGGCGCCACAGCGGTTCACTAAAACGCTTTGAACTGAGATTAACAGCCAGAGGTTCAATCTGACGCTTGCGTTTCACCAGCAAAAACCAAGCGCCAGCAATAACTAAGACTGTTAGTAAAATTTTAATGAGCATGGCTCTTTCCTCTGATATACGTCCGCTTGTGCTCAATGGTCTCGGTCAAGCCAGCAGCAATCTTGCATTGACCCTTCAATGCCACACAAGTTAGCGCATTATACGCAGAGTTATGTGGATAAACTGTCTTTGGGATCAAGCTTAAAGTGCACAGTCAAATAGATAAGGCGAATGTATGAGCCACACACATGCACATAGACAAAGCAGAACGTTGAAACAGAGTACAACAGACTTATGACAGGGCGAAAACACTGCGGGACCTATACCTAAAATTGATTGCTACAGATCACAATACTCAACAATTAAGTAAGTACCTGAAATTAAAAATCTTCAAATCCCTTCGCCATCCGCTGAATTTGTGCCAAAGAAACGCCGTGGCGATTACGTTTCGCGCATTCCTGCTGATGAGCCAGACTGCTTGGTTCACCCACAAGCACAATTCTAACTTGATAACCTAAGGCTTTTGCCGCCGCTTCATAGGCCATGTATTCCCAGTGGCACAGATTGGTATTGTCACAAATCACCACTGGCTCACTTGAAGAAAGTGCCTGAATAAACCCAGTCAAATTACATTGATGAAACTCAGGTAATTTCTTGGCATCGAAACGGTATTCATCTTCATGGTAGAAAAAACTATCGGTCGAAAATACGCCACGTTGCCGCACGCCAATGGCTTTTTCTAAAGGAAGGGAAAGAATGTAAGTTTCAACCCAATGTGACTTACCACTGCCCGGTAAGCCACGCATTATAATCGCAACTTTTTCGCTCATGCGTTCGACTCACTGCCAATCACTCGACCCGCTAAAATGGTATCAACCAACTGAGGCACTAACTCCCCCGCTTTTCCTGTGAGATGATATTGAAACTGACTGTGTCTATCAGGTGCCATCATATTCACTTCGACTGTTTGAGCACCATGATGGTTAGCAGTATCCACAAAGCCCGCGGCAGGATACACAGTGCCAGAGGTGCCAATGGCGATAAACAAGTCGCAGTTATCGAGCGCATCGTGAATTCGATCCATCCCTAAGGGCATTTCACCAAACCACACCACATGGGGGCGTAAACGCTGAGCCGGAATACAGCAAGTACAGCAATTATCGATACCAAAGGGCTCACGTAAAATAAAGGTCTGACGCGAGCGCGGACAACGGCCTTTGGATAATTCACCGTGCATATGCAATAGACGGCGCGAGCCCGCACGCTCATGCAGATCATCAATATTTTGTGTGATGATAAGTAATTGACCTTTAAACTCCGCTTCCAACTTTGCCAAGGCCACATGCGCTGCATTGGGTTCAACCGTGCCACTGTGCAGTTGCAACCAACGACTATTGTAAAATCGCTCTACTAATTCAGCATCACGTTCATACCCTTCTGGTGTCGCAACGTCTTCAATATGATGCTCTTCCCATAGACCATCTTGATCGCGAAAGGTGCGTAAACCCGACTCAGCTGAGATCCCTGCGCCGGTTAACACCACAATTTGCTGGTACATGCTGATTCCTTATTATTTTATTTATTTGAATTATTCTCACTGACTTTGGCAGCCGTGAATATTATTCCTTGGTATAACCATACAAAAACTATGCTTGAATTGCCGCAAAATATTGTGATTTAACGCCTATTGACACAATTTATCTGCATATCGCCCTAGAAAGCCAGAACAAAGGTTTAAGTTTTCAACCTGAGCACCTATAATGGCAAACTCTATCCACGGATGAACCTATTGGTTCTGCAATCAAGAGATTAGCAATGACAGATGGAAATCAAGCGCTAAAAAAAGCGGGTTTGAAAATTACCCTGCCACGAGTCAAGATCCTAGAACTGATGCAAGGACCTGAAAACCAACATATCAGTGCAGAAGATTTGTACAAGAAGCTGCTCGATATCGGTGAAGAAATTGGTCTAGCCACCGTCTACCGTGTGTTAAACCAATTTGATGATGCAGGTATTGTCAGTCGCCATCATTTTGAGAGCGGTAAAGCCGTTTTCGAACTATCGACTCAGCATCATCATGATCACTTAGTTTGCCTATCGTGTGGCAAAGTGATTGAGTTTTCAGATGAAGTCATCGAACGTCGTCAAGATGAAATTGCCATGAAACACAATATTAAGCTGACTAATCACAGCTTATATTTGTACGGCACTTGCACCAACGATACCTGTGAGCATAACGACGCCTAAGTCGGCCATTGTGTTTATAAAGCATTAAGCAAAAAACCAGCCTAAGGCTGGTTTTTTATTGGATGATGTTTACGGGTAAACCTCTATAACACCTTGGCGTAGATATTCACTTTATGGCCCATAAACTCATTTTGCTCACGCCAATGCATGCCCACACGCTTAGCCACACCTTCAGAACCGAGATTCCCTGCTAAGATAAGTGCAATCGTCTGGTCAATGCCAAAACGTTTAAATTCAGCTAATGCAGCAAATGCGGCCTCAGTACCAATTCCAGTTCCCCAATACTCTGGGAAATAACGATAACCCAGTTCGACTTCGCTGAATTCTGGAATAAATTTCGGACCACAAAAACCAATCACCCGCTTATCAGCTTTATGCTCTACCGCCCAGCGACCAAAACCATGTTGCTGATAATCGACTTGGATCACCTTGTGAAACAACTCAACCGCCTGCTCGCGAGCTGTAAATGCCGCGGTGGGAATGTATTTCAGCATCGCGGGATTACTGTTCATCAAATAAAGCGCTTCACAATCTTGCTCAGTAAATGGTCGAATAATTAACCGTTCAGTTTGGGTTATCATCTTTGCTCCTTCAAAAATGGCACTTAAAAATCAACCAATGGTTCGCTTAAAGTGCACTGGCGTAACGTCAACGACACTACGCCAATACCTCAAGCTTAACGGTGGAAATCACCACTGCGTTCAGGCTGATACAGGATTTCTTCAATACGCACTTTTACCATAGAACCACCCGGACCTGGCCATTCAATTTCATCACCTTGAGAGAGCCCTAATAATGCGCTGCCCACTGGCGCCAAAATAGAAATCGTGCCCGCGCCGTTCACGTCTTTTGGATACACTAAACGTAAACAGAAAGTCTCATTACTGGATGAAACGCTAAACTTCACTTCTGAATTCATGGTCACCACATTCGCGGGCACCTGTGATGCAGGCACAATATCGGCTCTGTCTAATTCAGCCTCCAATGCCGCTTTGCCCGGAAACGCATTTGCCGGCAGTGACTCCAATAATCGCTCTAGTCTTTCTAAGTCAATTTCCGAAATAATGATTTTAGGTGTTTTCACAGTTTTTCCCTCATAAAAAAATGTGATGTTTAAGCCGTTACTGTGGCTAACATCGACTCTGTTGCTTACCCTCCCCCAATGCGATAAGCCCCATAAAACAAATACGCTCGCAGCGATAGACTGCAACCGTGTTAAATAAATTTGAGTTCAAGATTTTTTGCAGAACAGCACTGAAGCCATAAGCACTTAGCTCATGGTTAATGGCTCTACTCACATTATCCTCGCCAATGACACAGACGAGCGCGTAGTAGAGAAGCATCAATCTAACCCGTAGAAGAAAAAATATCTAGTCTTCATGGTGTTAGCTCAATCCCATTCCTGTCATTTACTGCGATTCGCTGCCGAAATTACA
>NZ_JBHFFD010000004.1:0-22763 GCF_043359565.1 Shewanella sp. S23-S33
AACTGATCGGCATTAAGCAATTGCTGGCTTTTTAATTCTACCCCGTTCTTTTTATTAAGTTTTCCTGCTTAACTCCGCTCTACTTCTGCATATAACATCAATGACATATCACTCAAAGTTCATTTCAACTTAACACAAATGAAACATAATTCTTGCACCCTGTTTTAAAAATATGTTATTTAATCGCTGACAAAACATACAACAACAGGAGGTTGCCATGGATCGTTTAGATTATGGTTGTGCGCTAGATGAAGTCGTTGAAAGACCCGATCGTTCGCGAGGCTCCAATAAAAAGCGTAAATGGCGTGAAATCGAAGCGTTAAAAGATAAGCATCGTTTGCTCAAAGAACTCCAAGAAATCGATAATAACTTTAACTACGACATTGATGCTATCCAGTTGTAATTACATGTTTATATGAGCTAGTTATCATTTCAAACATGAATAGAAAAGCGCCCTTCGGCGCTTTTTTTATTTACAACTATTGGAGAAAACAGAATATAAGCGGGGTATGGCCTTACGAGCCGGAGCTTTAAAAACACATCAAAAAAACCAGTAAGTTACGATAAAAACCAACGTCATCAACACCGATAATACTTTACAAATCCCAACCAACTTTGGCTCACGAGACATCGCCGTCAGAATCAAAAATGTGCTCCTCAGCCGTATAAAAACACCAGCTTAAGCCGACAACATGGACCCAATAAACTAAAGAGTATTAGTCAGATGCTGTGAGATAAACCCGTAAATCTTCAAATTCTTTCTGCTCTCGGTCAAGAAACAAAGGATCATCGATCAGCGATTTCTGACACTCTAACTCAATAACTTGCCAATCTTGCTCAGTTAAACTTTTGGCTAACAAAGGAAATATTTCCCGTTCCTCCATCTGCATATGTCGCTCTTGCAATGCGACATACTCTGCAAAATCAACAATCAGTTTCTCGCGGGCAACCACAATATCACTGAGGATCAAGTTTAAAGTCGCCATCAAGGTGGCCGAGGATTGGATCACCGACTCATGTTCGGCACTCAATTTATCGATAGTATCGTTCGTTTTATGGGCTAGGTAGTAGGCATAAATAATGTCTTCAATGGGATGATGGCAACGTTCAGCATATCCTTGCATATATTCAACAATATCGCGCACGACGCTGAAGTTGATTGACTCACCTTCGGATAGTTTCATCTGCTTGTTTTTTAAAACATTTAGCAATACAGCTATATGTTTATGATCATGCATGAGTCTTTTAAGCATAATGCCTCCTGAATATGGGTCTGACTATTGATACTAGCCAAGTCGTGAACTAACACCAATATAACAGGCTAAAACCTGTTCACTTTATGATGTTGATCAAGTAAATCACATACCAAACAGTAAACAGACCACAAACATTAGCACGTCTCGGCATATTTCAGGGAAATTTAGCTGTTTATCTCACCACTTTGCGATTTCTAATCACTTTTTTATTACTAAATACCACAATCACATAGTCATTTGGCAAGCTGATGTAATTGCTGTTGTAGCTTTTTAAACTCAAGTCTTAATACTTGCTGCGATTCGATTTGCTGCGCTTCATCGACATCCTTAACTGCAAGATACGGGTAATCTTTGAGCAGTTTTTGTTCCAGCACGAATGCTTGCTCAGTCTCCTTCGCTTCGATGAGGACTTGTAACCGATGTAAATACTCAGTCAATGACACTTGATTGATTTCAGCAGACTCAGATAATTTTGGTGCATTCATAGACCTTGCAGCGATAGCGGGGCTAATTGTATCCTGCTGCTCAGTTGCTCCCAATGCGGCTTTAGCTTGCTGCATTTCCGTCTGTCTTTTATGTTCAGCCACGGCTTCTGTTTGCATTTTTAAAGATTGCATCGCTTCAGTATCAGCCATTCTTGCCATCGTTTGTGGCGCGGGGGCACTCATCACCATAGGACTTGGAACAAGTGTATCTTCGACTTGAGGTCGATTCAGCACCAGCAGACCAACAACAAGCACTAACGATGACGCGCTCGATAACGCCCAAGGATGGCGTCGCCAGACAGAACTTGGCGCTTCAACGGCGGTTATTTTGCTTTGATGCATTTCAGCTAAGTGAGTTTGCGCCAGCTGTAAGATATCTTGATCGAGTTGCTGCGGTGGAACCTCTAAGGCCTGTTGGCGATACCAAGCCAGCACTTCCTGTTGTAATGCGCGCTCATCAGCACTTGAAGAATTACTCATGACCCGCCTCCTGCCATTTCGCGCTGACACAATCTTTTAGGCTTTGGTAAGCATAACGAATACGGCTTTTAGTCGCTTCTAAGGTCACGCCCGCAATGTCGCTAATGATGGCAGCCGTAAAACCCATTTCAATATTCAGGATAAATGCCTCTTTCTGAACTTGGGGTAACAGTGCGATACAGGTCTTTAGCAATAAGCTCTTTTGCGCTTCTTGCCACTGCACATCGGGCTTATCTTGCTCACCCGCCACAAAAGTATCGAGTCCTGCATCATCTTCATCAGTAGCGACTAAATCCACGGGCTTAACCGCCCGAACATGATCAATCAATAAGTTATGAGCGATACGATACAACCAGGTAGTAAACTTAGCACTGGCTTCATAGTTAGCCGCAGCGCGGATCACCCGCCCCCAGGTTTCTTGATACAAATCTTCAGCTAACTGCTTATCACCTAACTGGCGTACAAAATAGCGATAGAGTGCACCTTTGTGCTTCAGGTATAACTGTTCAAATGCTTTTGAATCGCCCTTGGCATAGCACAACATCAATTGCTCATCTGAGTGCTCATGGTTTGATAATTGCGCTATTGCTAATGCCACGGGAAATTCCTCGTCATTGGGGTTAGCCCCACGAATTTACTTTTACTATTGTAATCTCTCATTGCGCGTATTGCTCTTGTCTCTCACAGGCTCGCCATGAAGCTTATCTTGGGGAGGAAAAGGTTTATCCGTACCATCGAATACCTTCTTAATCGGCACATGATTAGATTGCTCTATGGCCGCGGCGGTTTCCATTAATTGCACAAACTCATGGCGATATCCAAAGGGATCGTCCCCTAATGCCGAACGTGCTAACTGGCTTAACTTAGTATAATCAAATTGATGTAGATAATGGCTGCCATTCAGTAATTGCCCTAATCCTGCAACCGCTGCTGCAAATCTAAAATCATCACTCGCTTGTTCTAACAGCTTAACATTTTGGTCTAACCTGATGGGATAACTCAGTAACTGACTCTGTGTTTGTTCTGGCAACTTGTATCTCAGTTTAAGGAAAGCGATTTCTTCACGGCTGTATTTTTCTTGCCCCGTTTGAGCATCAACGCCATATCTGAGTTTATCATTCGCCATCTGCCCTGCTTCAACATATCTTAATTCATATAAGGCAGTCACTGTATGACCCGCGCCAATTTCGCCCGCATCCACCTTATCGTTGTTGAAATCCTCCCGTGCTAAAGCACGATTCTCATAACCGATTAGACGATACTCAGACACTAAGGCCGGATTAAACTCCACTTGCACTTTGACGTCTTTAGCAATAGTGAACAAGCTTGAACTTAACTCGTCCACCAGCACTTTTCGAGCTTCATTCAGGGTATCGATATAGGCATAGTTACCATTGCCCTTATCCGCTAATTGCTCCATGAGTTGATCGTTGTAATTCCCCAAACCGAACCCTAAGGTTGTCAGGCCAATACCATGATCTTTTTCCTTCTCAATCAAGGCAATCAAATCATCAAAATCTGTCATACCAACGTTGAAATCACCATCAGTCGCAAGGATGACTCGATTAATACCATGGGGGATAAAATGCTTTTTCGCCAATTGATAGGCTTGTGTGATTCCTTGCCCACCATTGGTTGAACCACCTGGGCTCAATTGCTCTAACGCATAGGTTAAAGTTTGAGTGTCATTCCCCGACGCGCCATCGAGGACGATACCGGACGCTCCAGCATAAACCACAATAGAAACTTTATCCTGCGCGCTTAACTGCGCTGTTAGCAGCTTTAACGCCGTTTGCAGTAAAGGCAATTTATCGGCAGATGCCATAGAACCTGACACATCGAGCAAAAAGACTAAGTTACTGGCGCCTAACTGAGATTTAGGTAAGTCATACCCTTTAAGACCAATCCGTAACAGCACCATGTCATCGTTATAAGGGGATGGCGCAAGCTCTGTCGTAACGCTAAACGGCGCGGTATTTTTAGCAGGTAAGGGATAATCGTAGGCAAAATAATTGAGCATTTCCTCAACTCT
Organism: Shewanella sp. S23-S33; assembly: GCF_043359565.1. NCBI lineage: Bacteria > Pseudomonadati > Pseudomonadota > Gammaproteobacteria > Alteromonadales > Shewanellaceae > Shewanella > Shewanella sp. S23-S33. The sequence continues at coordinate 4,254 of NZ_JBHFFD010000004.1, forward strand.
GACAGTGCCTTTCTCGGGCAAGCGCCCTTCCCTCAGCATCCGCCTTAAGGTGGCATAACTGCCAGTATCGACATCGATGGAAAAAGTCGATACTGGGATTTCTCCTGCCACCATGATGCCATTTTGCACCAGCGGCTCGAATTTATTTTGTGCTAACGGAATCGCGGCATAGTCTGACGGCGTTGGGGCTATGTTCATTCCCATCACTGCACCATGGGTAGACATTTGCATCGGCGCCGCGACTCTGGCCATCTCAATCTGAGTAGCATCACGCATTTCAGCACGGCGCAGTGACACTTCTTTATGACTCTGCTCAGCTTGCAGCTCCGCTTGTCGTTGTTGAGCCTCAGAGCCTTTACCGCCACAGGCCGTTAAACTCAGCATGACTAAGAATAAAGCTGCGCTATTGCTCGCCGATATGCTGGCGTTTCCCCAAGGTAATAAGGAATGTGCAATGGTTTTCTGGGAGTATATTGTTTTCATGTTGAATGCCTTTGATGTTGACCTAAGGCTGTAAACGGCGCAAATGACTAAAAGGGTTAAAGTATCAAAATATTTTACAAACCACTCTTAAATGAGAATCAAACAGCCTCCAAGCACACTATTTATACAAAACAAAGTATTTTCAATCGTTTTTGCAATCAAGCTCACACTGCGTCTTGTATCAGGTCACTAAAATAGAAGCTTGTTACTCGCCTCGCTATGGGACCCACTCGTGTCACACTCAGCTCATTTGTTTTCCCTAAGAATCGCCCACGCACTCACAGAAGCTTGCGTGAAGGATAAGTATTCGTTTAAACGTTTTGGGCAAGATCTTCTTGCAGGTCTCACTGTCGGCATTATTGCCATTCCGTTAGCAATGGCATTAGCCATTGCCAGTGGAGTTGCACCTCAATACGGTTTATACACTGCGATTGTCGGCGGTTTTATTATCGCCATATCTGGCGGCTCACGTTATAGCGTGTCAGGCCCGACAGCGGCATTCGTAGTATTGCTCTATCCGATAGCCCAACAGTTTGGTTTAGCAGGATTATTAATCGCAACTGTGATGTCCGGAATGATACTCGTCGGCATGGCAATGCTGCGACTTGGCCGATTAATTTTGTATATCCCTGAATCCGTCACCTTAGGCTTTACCGCGGGGATAGGTGTCGTCATCGCGACCTTGCAGCTCAAAGATTTTTTCGGACTCGAGATAGCCCAGATGCCAGAGCAATATCTGGCTAAGTTGATGACATTAGCTCAAGCGCTACCCTCGGTGCATTTACCTAGCCTACTGGTAGCATCCGCGACCTTAGCGACTATGCTACTTTGGCCAAAACTCAAAACACCCGTGCCAGCGCACCTTCCAGCTATTATACTCGGCACTATGTTCGCCTTGGTTCTCAATGCTATGGGTGCAGATATAGAAACCATAGGAACCCGTTTTCACTATCAACTGAGTGATGGCACCACAGGCATGGGAATTCCTGCCGTATTACCCAGTTTCGAATGGCCTTGGCTGCAAGCTGGCGCGAATGGCCAAGCCTTTCAGTTTAATCTCGCGACCTTTCAAGCCTTATTACCTGCCGCCTTTGCCATTGCCATGTTAGGTGCAATTGAATCGCTACTGTGTGCAGTGGTGCTCGATGGTATGACAGGTAAACGTCACAGTGCCAACAGTGAATTACTAGGCCAAGGTATAGGTAATATCATCACGCCGTTTTTTGGCGGTATTCCGGCCACTGCAGCAATTGCCCGTAGCGCGGCAAACGTCAAAGCGGGCGCTCAGAGCCCGATAGCGGCCATGATCCACGCCATAGTAGTCTTAATTGGTTTAGTCGCCTTAGCGGGCGTATTAGCTTATTTGCCCATGTCAGCCATGGCAGCCCTGCTACTTGTTGTGGCTTGGAACATGAGTGAAGCCCACAAGGCACTACATTTAATTAAAACTGCGCCCACCAGCGATATCATGGTTTTTGTCAGTTGTTTTTCATTAACAGTTATTTTCGACATGGTGATCGCCATCAGTGTGGGAATTATCCTTGCTGCCTTGCTGTTTATGAAAGAAATTGCCGAGATGACAAAGCTTTACGATATCAGCACCAACAAGCGTTATGTGGATCAAGAGCTACCTGCCGATTGGGCTGTCCTTAAAATTAACGGGCCGCTATTCTTCGCTGCTGCTGACCGCATTTTCTCCGAAATCGCGAGTCTCACCGAAGATAAACAAGTGATAGTGCTTTATCTCGATGGAGTATCTATTCTGGATGCGGGAGGATTAGCCGCACTGACGAAGCTGATTGAAAAATGCAAAGCGAATAAGACTAAGCTCATTATCGCCGATCTGCAGTTCCAGCCCATCCGAACACTGGCGAGAGCGAAGATCCAGCCAATTGAAGGTGTATTGAAGTTTTACTCGACCCTACGTGAGGCAATGACAGAAGCGCCAGTTATCACTCAGCAAACTGAAATCACTGCGGATAAGCAGACTCTCAGGGCTTAATGTTGCTGACTTATCTCAAAGGCCAACCTCAGTGTTGGTCTTTTTTATAGCTCCATCACCTCACCTATTCATCGCCGCGAAAGACGTTTTTTCACACGCAAAAACGGGCAGAAATCGCTAGGATCATGGTATTATTCAGCGCCATGATGCTAGCTACCGATGACGGCTAGACAAGCATCAACTGTACCTAGACCTGAAACAAGGTCAAAATATAATTAAAATTAGTGAGTTAAGGAGTTATCATGCAAGCCCTTGTTGCTGTTGTTATGGGTTCTAAAAGTGATTGGCCCACGATGGAAGCCGCCGCTGAGATAATGGATAAACTGCAAGTGCCTTATCATGTTGAAGTGGTTTCCGCCCATAGAACGCCAGATAAACTCATGGAGTTTGCAGCCTCTGCCGCCGAACGTGGTTTTAAAATCATCATTGGTGGCGCCGGTGGTGCAGCGCACTTACCCGGTATGATTGCCTCTAAAACTCGCTTACCCGTATTAGGTGTACCAGTCCAAAGTAAAGCCCTGTCAGGTATGGATAGCTTATTGTCTATCGTTCAAATGCCAAAAGGCATCGCCGTCGGCACCTTAGCCATAGGTACAGCGGGCGCATTCAATGCGGGATTATTGGCCTGCCAAATCCTTGCGAATAACGATACAGAATTAGCGGCTCGTGTTGACGCTTTCAGAGAAGAACAGACCCGTGCGGTACTGGACAATCCAGACCCGAGGGAAGTCTAATGACCCAGACAAACACTAAACCTAAGGTTTGGGTATTAGGTAATGGTCAGCTGGGCGCCATGTTGACCCACGCTGGTGAGCCATTAGCGATTGAAGTTAACGCCGTCGATATCATGACACCTACGGATGACATTCTGCCACTCGCGCCCCACGACATTATTACCGCCGAGCGCGAACAGTGGCCAGAGTCCGCCCTGAGTTTACAACTCAGCTCACACCCCCATTTTGTTAATGGTCCGGTATTTAGCCGTTTAGCCGACCGTTTTAGCCAAAAGAGTCTACTCGACCAGCTCAGCGTTCCCACAGCGCCTTGGACCTTAGTCGACGATAACACCCAAGTCGATACCCTGTATCAGCACTATGGTCCTAGAGTCTTGATGAAACGCCGTACCGGTGGTTATGACGGTAAAGGTCAACATTGGCTAAAAGAAGCCGAAGCGGGTGATATTCCAAACGATTGGCGTAACCTTGCGATTGCTGAGCAAGCGATTAATTTTGATGAAGAAGTATCATTGGTTGGCGTGCGTACTCGCGAAGGCGAATGCGTGTTTTATCCGCTGACGCTGAACTTGCATCAGGACGGCATTTTAATGGCGTCGATTTCGCCACTGGCACGCTTAAACCCCTTACAAGCCCAAGCCGAAGCTATGCTCAGCGCCATTATGCACGAGCTTGAATACGTTGGCGTAATGGCGATGGAATGCTTCCGTGTTGGCGATGAGTTACTGGTGAATGAGCTGGCGCCGCGAGTGCACAACTCTGGCCATTGGACTCAAGCCGGAACCCATATGGATCAATTCCAGCTGCATCTTAGAGCACTTTGCGGAATTGCGATCACACAGCCACAAGTGAATTTTCAGTGTGTTATGGTCAACCTTATCGGTATCGATAATGACCCACGTTGGTTAAGTTTGCCCAATGCTGAGTTGTACTGGTACAACAAAGAAGTGCGCCCAGGTCGTAAAGTCGGACATTTAAACCTATCAGTGCCAAATCAAACTGTGCTCAACCAGAGCATAGCCGCACTGCAAACTTGGATGCCAATCCAATACCAAGCACCATTAGCTTGGATATTGGCCGAATACGCAGAAAATTCGCGTTAATTCAGTATTTAGTACCAAAATCACTGATATGAAATTGTTCACAGTTTCATATCAGTTTATATTTTAATTTTCGTTATATACTTAACTGAACTCAGTGTGAATACGTTAGTGATGTATAGCATTCAATGATTACTAGCAATGACACAGATAAAGGAATAGTCGAGTGAAATTAAGGGATAATTTCAAACGTAAGACCATAGATCGCTTAGATTATCGCTATCATCTGCTACTGCTTATAGTGCCGATATGTCTATTCATCCTGCTGTTTATCTTTAATGCACCCACAGAAAATTGGACTATCCTGCCCTTACTGTTTGTTTGCATCATTTATATTTTTGCCTACAGCCTAATTTACTACTTGCATCAGGGGCGTTTAACTCGACTATGGCAGCATTTAGAGCAAGTCGTCACCATCAACGATGCCATCTATGAACTCGCCCATCTCTCGAGCCATTATAAAAATGAGCATGCCTTTCTGGACGCCTTACTCAATAAAGCCGTGTACGTGATTAATGGTGCCGAAATGGGCAGCATCATTAAAATCAACGAGGTGAATAATAAACTGTATTTTGAATCTGTCGTGGGGCTCGATTTAGCAAAGCTCAGACAACTGGATTTTACCTTAGAGCAAACTTTTGAATATCGACTCACTGAAGGGAGATGCGATCAAGTGGTGGTCATCAATGATATGAAGAATATCAATGCAGCTAGCACTTTAACGGAAGATGATCAAAAAGTGTTACTCTCAGTGTCAAAGCAGCCGATACGCTCAACCCTGTCTAGCCCTATTCGTATTGATGGCAAACTGTATGCCATGCTCAATCTCGATAGCAGTAGCCTTGGCGCCTTTAGCGATTACGACCGCAATCTTGTCTCTATCCTAACTCACGAAGCTAGCAATGCCATTGCGCTCTATCAGAAGTCACTGCAGATCACTAAACTCGCCAATTTTGATCCATTAACAGGACTTTATAATCGAAAGAATTTTGAAGATGAACTGCACCACTGGCAGCACAAACCTCACTTAGGCAGTTTTTTAATTATTATCGATATGGACAATCTCAAGTCCATTAATGATGCCTATGGGCACCAGATGGGTGATGTTGCCATCAAGCGAACAGCCACCGCCATGCTCACCTATTGGCAAAATAAAGGCATTATTTCCCGTTTTGGTGGCGATGAGTTTGTCGCTTTATGCCATGGGCCGTTAGCTCAAATTGAACAAGACTTAGATGATATGCGCAAAACCTTGAATCAAGGTTCAGAGCTTAGCCTAGGTTTTAGTTTTGGTATTGCCCCCTTCGAAGCCGATTGGTATCAATCCTTTAAGACTGCAGATCATGCTATGTATGAGCAAAAGCGTGCGAAGAAAAAAGCCATTCAGGCATTAGAAACCTTCGCAGTGAAAGCGCAATAAATCAATTGAAGTATGGTGCTGCAGCCGATGTCAAAAGGCTAATATCAACAATCAGTAAGCGTCGGAGTTGAATATCTGAGTTTAAGATTTGAGTTTACTATCTCGATTAAATATCTAAATTGAACACCGACAGTCAGCCATTCTCACTTAAGTGGCTGACAATGATATAAAAACGTAATCCTAACCAAAAAATAAACGCCACAGCCAAGATGAATCTAAATCTTCTTGGCAGGTTTTATATTGAGCCGCGTAGCGTTTCGACCTCGCATCCACCTTGTTCGCCACTTTCACTAACCACGCCTTAGATTTGTAACTGCCACGGCGATAACCGCCCCAGCCTTCGTGATAATTAAGATACTGCGCCCGCGCATCCCATTTAGATACGCCATTTATTTTATGGGTTTTGCTGATAAACCAGCCCATAAAATCCAAGGCATCATCGAAATCACTGCGGCTCGACCAACTGTTTCCCGTCTCACGCACATAATCATCCCACGTCATGGTCTTAGCCTGCGCATAACCATAGGCATCGCTGGCACGGCCAATTGGAATAAAACCTAAAAAGTATTCCATCGGTGGCGCGGCGTTGTGCTTGAATGAGCTCTCTTGATACATCATAGCTAACGGCACATGCACTGGCACACCCCATTTATCACGGACATCTTTAGCGGCATCGTACCAATCTCTGTGTTCTTGAAATATCTCACACAAATTTTCGGGAGACTTAGGCGGAGATGTCGCGCAACCTGACAAGATGCCGAGACTTGCGCAGAGTAAGATAACGGAGGACTTATTCATTAATATCATGTTCTTTGGAGAGTTAGCTCGCGCCATAATGTCATAGACTCAGGCTGAGGCAAGCATAAAAAGCCTTTTTTGCGCTTAGAAGATCTCAACGCTAGGGGCTAAATCAATATGACTTAAATCGTATGTTGCTGGCTTACCACTTGAACTTAACACTTTGGCTATTTCGTTTCGGGACTCAGCTCAAACTGACACTCATGATCTTCTTGCTGCCACACGCCGGGTTCCCAATACGCAGTGTCTTTACCCATATAGCGCTTATCTGTGTGAAATAACGCACCGATATGATAACGCTGATGACTTTCGACATTGAGCTTGAATACTTTGGGTGTCCGCGCGGCAAGCGTAACTGACAAACTTGGATCATCAATCAGTTCCGCAACGGTAAATTCATATTCGCCAGGCGCTAACTGATAATTAGGCTTAGAAACGACAGCCTGCCCGTTTAAATGGGTCACCACCACTCGATACCAGTGAGTACTGGCATCGGGCTGCAAATAACCAGACACAGTACCACAGCCCAGTGGATCTTCTGGTGCCGCGGCGCAGCCAGATAACAAGGCGCTGAGCCCAATCAAAGCTACACGGGCACGTAGGCCAGTGAAAGAGAATACCCCCTCTTTCACTGCTTCACTCCAAAGTAATCTTCCAGATAATCATCGAATGAAACTGCACTCTGCGCCGCCTCTAGTTCAGCTTGCTTGTTAAGCGAACTGGATGCTTCAGCTTGATACTGCGCTATGGTCTCGCTCGACAAGGGATAATCGATAAAGTATTGGTAGTATTGCTGCGCTAACGTCATCACCCACTGACCATGATCTTGGCCCTTGTTGATCACGTTTTGCAGTACTTGTCCCGACAGGGTTAAATTCGGATCTTCAGCCGCTTTACGCCAATGGGCCAAAGCCACTTGATAATCCGTCCCCTCACCATCAAGCAATACAGCCAAAGGTTGCAAGGCATCAAACAACTCTTCTAACCAAGATTTAAGCGAACGTGAACCGTCTGCGGTTAATAACTCAAGCCCAGGTTTACGGCCTTCAAGCACCACAGCTTTAAGATTTGCGCTTAATCTCGCCTCTTCGCTCGCCTCAGACTTAGGCGACTGCGTTAATAAACAATAGAGTAGGAATAAATCAAGGAAACGTACTTGTGTCGCCTCAATGCCAACTGGGCTAAATGGATTAACATCCAGCGCTCTCACTTCAATGTATTCCACCCCAGCACGGGCCAGAGCTTCAGACGGTTTCTCGCCACTACGTGTGACCCGTTTCGCACGGATTGGCGAGTAGAACTCGTTTTCAATCTGCAATACATTGGCATTAAGTTGACGATACTCACCATCGGCTTTAACGCCGATATTAGCAAAGTTTGCTGAAGGCATTTTAGTGGCAGCATTCACGCCAGCCAGATACTCAGGCAAAGAGTTATAGCTGATATTTAGATCTTCTTGCTCTTTGTTGGTGTAGCCTAAATCACTCATACGCAACGAAGTGGCATAGGGCAGATACAGAGTACCGTGGCCCGTTTTTTCAAACTTGAGGTCGGTTTTTTGATCTTTAATAAAGGAGCTACATAACGCTGGCGAGGCACCAAATAAATAAGGAAGTACCCACACTAAACGGCGATAGTTACGGATCAAGCCGAAATAGGATTCTGAAATAAAATCATCGTAAGTTAACTCTTTATCACTTAACTCATACAGGCTTTGCCATAATTCTTGCGATACCGAAAAGTTAAAGTGCACCCCAGAGATGATCTGCATCAGGGCACCATAACGATAGGTTAACCCCTTACGATACAAGGTTTTCATCATGCCAGTATTCGATGAGCCATAGCGGGCAACGGGGATCTGTTGCTCATCTTTCACATAGCAAGGCATGCTCACGGGCCACAAACGCTGACCATTTAAGTGGCGCACGCTGAAGGCATGAGTCTCAGTTAACCCTGTGAGAAGTTGCTCAACATTGTGATTTACTGGCGTAATAAACTCGAGCAAGGCTTCACTGTAATCCGTCGTAATACGTGAATGCATTAACGCCGAGCCTAAGGCTTCTGGATGCGAGTCTGTAGCGAGATAACCAAACTCATCAATCCGCAACGCCTCACGTTCTATGCCACGTAACATACCCAAGAGTGCGGTGCGCCCATTGGCGTCCGAGAGATGTTGTACTAATTCATTGAATGACTTCAATTTGCGCTTCTCTAATTGGTGATTCGCTATCGCGACAAGGTTAACAGTCAGACCTTTATTTTGAGGCTTATCTTGCAAAATATGCCTCAAAATAAATCTAAACCTGTCTGTGGGGCAAGCCAAATTCACACCTTGTATGATTAAAAACAGACGGTGACAGCTAATGCTGTCACCGTCTTTCGATGTAAATCCGGTAAATATAGGGCAAATAGTCGTTAACTAATGCACCCGTCTATCTACCTATATAAGGGCGAAATACTAATTTACAATACTAAAGTTTCAATTGGATAGCCCAATACCGCTAAATCCGCTTCAATTGTCGCTTTATCTCCCACCACCAGAATCACCATTTTATTGATATCTAGCTCGGAAACCGCGAGAGCATTGAGTTCATCTTTTGTTACAGTATTAATGATCTTGTCCTGTTGAGTCGTAAAATCTTGACTCAATTGGTAACGTTGGATCATCCGCATAAAGCCCGCTTTTTGATACGGTGTTTCATAATCAAGAGCTTGCCCTTGAGAGACTGAATTACGCATAAAGGCAAGTTCTGCATCTGTCATGCCCTGCTGCTGATAAGTACTGATTTCTTTTACAAACTCAATGAGTGCTTTCGCCGTCACGTCACTGCGAACGTTACTTGATGCGACAAAATCGCCCACTTCAGCACCGCCAGTAAAACGAGTGCGAGCACCATAGGTATAACCTTTATCCTCACGTAAATTCAGGTTGATACGGCTATTGAATGCGCCGCCTAACGGATAATTCATCAGATAGGATTTAAAATAATCCCCTGTGGCATCGTAGGGTAATGCGCGCTTGGTAATATTGATTACCGATTGCGCCGCACCAGGTTTATCAATCACATAAATTGTGCCGCCTTTTAATGCAGGGAGTGGCTTAAGTGGCGGTACCACAGCTGCTTCTCCTTTCCACTGGTTTAATCCCGCTAATTTAGGCAGCAATGCAGATTCAGATAAATTAGCAACAGTGACAATTTTAGCGTTGCCGCCTTGATACTGCTGGGCATAAAACGCTTTTACATCGGCTAACGTAAGCGCCGCGACTGAATCGAGCGTACCAAGATCATTCACACCTAACGCATTGTCTTTACCGTATAACAAGGACGACAACGCCGTATCAGCCAGATAGCTAGGATCGGACTGCATATGCTGGATCTGTTGTAATTGCTGCTGTTTCACTCGCGCAAAGTCAGCTTCGCTGAACGCTGGCTGAAACAGCTTTTCTTCCATAATCGCCAGCGTCTCATCTAAATGTGCTGTCAGAGCCGATACTTTGATCGAACTTTGATATTCAGACGCACTAAAGTCGACACTACTACCTAGCATTTCTAAGGCTTGTGATAGTGCTTCACTGCTGCGCTTCTGGCTCGATTCATTAAGCATTTCCGCAGTCAGCGTTGCTAAGCCTGCTTTTTCGACGGGTATGAGTCTGTGACCACCATTGAGATAAACAATTAACTCAACTGTTGGTGTTTCAGTACTTTGAGTGCCCATGACTTCGATGCCATTGGCTAAGGTTTTTGTCCAAATTTTAGGTACTTTGAGCATAGGTGCAACGCCAGATGCAGGCATCTTAGTCCGATCAAAACTTGAAACAAGTTCAGGCTTGGGCAAATCCCCCTCTACCGCAGAGTGTGCAATCGGCAACGTTGCAGGTGTGAAGTTATCCACATGGGCAATAAGTGACGTCATTCCCTGCGGCACCACACTCATAACCACCATAGGCTTATCTTTAATGTATTGCTTAAACACGCGCATCACATCGTCTTTGGTCACATTGGCATAACGATTCAGATCTGAGGCAATCATGTTCGGATTGCCCGACAGCGTTTGGTTCATCGCTAAGGTCGACACTTTGCCAGAAACACTCTGCAGGCTATAAATAGTATCAGCCTCAAACTGCACTTTGACTTTTTGCAGATCGTCATCGGTAACGCCACGTTGCTCAAACTCCTTAATCGAGTCGAGAATACGTTGCTCCAGATCTGCCAGTTTGCCGCCCTTTTCAGGATTGGCTAAAGCATAAATCGACATCTGACACGCAAGCTCTTGACAAGGATGACTCACATTAGCCTGCACGGCATAACCGTCCTTAACCAAGTTTTTATATAATAAGGATGTTTTACCACCACCTAAAATATTGGCTAACAGATCGAGCGCGGCTTCATCAGGATGCCTTGCGTATACGGTTGGAAAACCAATACGGATCAAAGGCAAGTGCACTTGATCTTCCATGGAGATGTAACGCGTTTTATCTAAGTTAACCAGCGCCTTTTGCTCTAACGAGACTTCAGGACCGCGGGGGATTTCACCAAAATATTTATTGACCCAGGCTAAGGTTTGCATTTCATCGAAATCGCCACCTATGGTCAAGGTCGCATTGTTAGGGCCATACCAACGTTGGAAAAAGTGTTTAACATCATCAACCGTGGCGCGATTAAGATCGTCCGGCCAGCCAATTACAGGCCAAGAATAAGGATGACCGATAGGATACATAGCTTGGCTAAAACGCTCACTCATGCGGCCATAGGGCTGATTATCGATACGTTGTGCGCGCTCGTTTTTGACGGTTTCGCGCTGCACTTCGAATTTTTCACTAGTGAGTGCCGGCAACAAAAAGCCCATACGGTCCGACTCGAGCCACAACATTTTTTCTAATTGATTGTTGGGTACTGTCTCAAAGTAATTGGTTCTGTCGGTATTGGTCGTGCCATTTAGGGTACCACCGGCTTCGGTAACCACTTCAAAATGCTGTTCATCGGCAACATGCTGCGAGCCTTGGAACATCATGTGTTCAAATAAATGCGCAAATCCCGAACGCCCAGCTAATTCACGGGCAGAGCCCACATGATAAGTGACGTCGACATGCACTAAGGGATCGGAATCATCTTGATGTAAAATAACCGTTAACCCATTGGCTAATTGGTACTTTTTATAGGGGATCCCTACTTGCGAATCGGCCAATTGCACATTTTCGATAAGTTTAACGCCTGCGGGCAAGTTCGCCGTAGTCGTTTCAGATGCACAACCCGCAAGTGCGGCAGAAATTGCGACCGCTAATATCCATTTCTTCAAAACATTCCCCTCATACATCAATGGGCCAAAAATACAGCTTCATAATCATAGTGCTGCATTTAGTCATAGTGCGCTTAAATGATTAAGCATTGGGATTTATGACTCGCAAAATTAACACTAAGTTCCTATCTATACAGTAAATTCAGTCTAAACGGAAAAACACTCCCCGCCCTTGACCACTAAATGCATCCTAGCGCCATCATGCCATCCATTGCAGCACGGCAGCGGCAACAATTAAGTAACGAATTGTTTTACCGATTAAAATCATCACCAAAGAAGGTATTAGCGGTAGCCTCAACCAACCCGCCAATAAACAGAGAATATCGCCGACAACCGGTGCCCATGAGAGTAACAACGCCCATACGCCGTAGCGTTCAATCAAGGTGAGCCCCTTTGCGTGTTTACCTGTCGCTAACGCTTCTGGTGATTTTGCGAGGCGACCTAAGCGGCCTAAATAGAAACTGGTCATCGCGCCCAACGTATTGCCAATACTAGCCACCACGACCAGCGCAACCCAAGCCTCTGGAGTTTTGTTTAATAGCGCCACGAGTAAGACTTCAGATCCCCCCGGTAACAAAGTGGCCGCTAAAAAAGCGCCGGAGAACATAATGCCTAACTCAGTCATAATGGCTTACTCAATGATAAATCTCTCTTTTTGTATTCAATGCGATAAGGTTTGTCATGGGTTAATTGAATGTTTCACTTAATCTTTTTACAACAAACTCACTTATCACAATAAGTTATAAGAAAAACGGTTTGTTATAACCCTAGCTCTGTCGATACAATAGGTTAACTATGGCAGGCAATAACCATGCGCATGACTGAGAGCGCGTTAACATCACGCTCAACTCGTTAAATACGAATCCTATCATCGCAGGCCTATTGGCTCACTCTTAATTTATTTTTCTGGAATATGCATGATCCTTCAAACCATTAGCCGCATTCCGTTTTGGCAAAAAGTCTTAGCAGGCTTTATCTTAGGTGCGCTCGTTGGCGTTATTTTAGGTGAAAGCGCCACAGTGCTAAAACCATTAGGTGATCTGTTCATTGGGGCCATTAAGATGTTGGTCGCGCCTTTGGTATTTTGTGCCATTGTCGTGAGTATCACATCGCTCAACTCGCAAACCAGCCTGAAACGCCTGAGCTTGAAAACTTTAGGTATGTTCATGCTGACAGGCACAATCGCCTCTCTGATCGGCTTAGCTGTGGGCTCAATGATCGACATGGGTGGCACCATGCAACTCACAACGACTGAAGTGCGCGAGCGTAATATTCCCGGTTTCGCACAAGTGTTGCTCGACATGATCCCTGTCAATCCTTTTGCTTCACTCGCTGAAGGCAATGTACTGCAAATTATCGTGTTTGCAGCTTTGGTGGGTATCGCTATTAATAAAGTCGGCGAGAAAGCAGAGCCATTAAAACGCACCATTGAAGCAGGTGCTGAAGTCATGTTCCAACTGACTCGCATGGTCTTAAAACTCACTCCTATCGGTGTGTTTGGTTTAATGGCGTGGGTTGTGGGTGAATATGGTTTATCCACCTTATTGCCTTTAGGTAAGTTTATCGGGGCTATCTACATTGCTGCCTTTATCCACATCATCTTCGTTTACGGTGGCTTAGTGAAATTTGTTGGTGGTTTAAGCCCACTGCAATTTTTCCGTAAAGCTATGCCAGCACAGTTAGTCGCCTTTAGTACTTCCTCAAGTTTTGGTACTTTACCTGCGAGCACTCGTGCAGTCGAAACCATGGGCGTATCAAAGCGTTATAGTGCCTTTGTGATGCCATTAGGTGCGACCATGAACATGGACGGCTGTGGGGGTATTTACCCTGCGATAGCCGCTATCTTCATCGCTCAAATTTACAATATTCCGCTCGACACACTGGACTATGTGATGATCGCCGTGACTGCGACAGTGGCTTCTGTTGGTACCGCTGGCGTACCAGGAAGTGCGATGGTGATGTTAACTGTCACCTTAGGTGTGATTGGTCTGCCACTTGAAGGCATTGCCTTTATCGCCGCGATTGACCGTATTATCGATATGATCCGCACAGCAACTAACGTGACGGGCGATATGATGACTGCTGTTGTGATTGGTAAATCCGAAAATGAACTCGATGAAGTACAGTTCTATTCGAACGACAATCAAGACGTTACACCAGTGAGTTCGTAGCAATAACAATACTGTATAAAAAGTATTAAGCTAAATCATCAGTACCATTGACCACAGTAAGAGATCGCTTCGGCGGTCTCTTTTATTATCCTGCAAACGGTCTTTAATCTATTGGCTTTAGAAGCCACAATCGACTTCGACAGTCTCTATTAACTGCAAAATAGGTTACTCAAATAAGATCAAGCTGTTAGACTCTAAAACCACTCTAACTCACACTTTAGCAGAACAGATAATGACGAGACTCTTCCTTATCCCGCTGATCCTATGTTTGTTTTGGGCATTATTTTTAAAAGCCAACAAACTCACGCTAAAACAAGGCCAGCGAGGTTTTATCTACATTATCGGTATAGGTGGCGGGCTGATTTTAATCCTTATGGCATTACTCTGGTTAACTGCTTAGTTTAATACCAAGGATTCATTTTCTAAATTAGACTTAACAAAAAGCCAACTCAATACTGAGTTGGCCTTAGTGATAAAACAGCGTTAACAACTAGAATAAATTCAAAGATAAACCCGCTTAATTTACCCACTCAGTCAAGCCCAATCAGTTAACCCACTCTGTCATCAACCCAGCACGGCAAGTAAAATCCCCGCAGCCACAGCAGAACCTAGCACTCCCGCCACATTGGGACCCATGGCGTGCATTAACAAGAAGTTGTGTTGGTTGGCCTCTAATCCAACTTTGTTCACGACTCGCGCTGCCATAGGTACAGCCGACACCCCTGCGGCACCAATCAACGGGTTAATCTTACCACCCGACAACTTACACATCAGTTTTGCCATCAATACACCTGCAGCAGTACCAATGCCAAATGCTAACGCTCCCAATACCAAAATCCCTAAGGTTTCAAGCCGCAGGAATTGGTCGGCAGATAACTTAGAACCGACTGCTAACCCTAAGAAAATCGTAACGATATTGATAAGCTCGTTCTGCGCCGTTTTCGATAATCTATCCACCACGCCCGATTCACGCATCAAGTTACCAAGACAAAACATACCCACTAACGGCGTGGCTGCAGGTAGGAAGAGAATCGTTAATCCCAGTACCATCAAAGGGAAAATGATCTTTTCCTTTTTACTGACTTCGCGCAACTGCTCCATTTTAATTTCGCGCTCGGCTTGAGTTGTCAGTAACCGCATGATCGGCGGTTGAATAATCGGGACTAACGCCATGTAGGAATAGGCCGCGACCGCAATCGCCCCCAATAACTCAGGCGCCAGTTTTGAGGCAAGGAAAATCGCCGTTGGTCCATCAGCACCGCCAATAATCGCAATGGCCGCCGCGTCCTTGATAGTGAACTCAAAGCCCGGCACTAAGTTCAGCGCTATTGCGCCAATCAGTGTCGCAAAAATCCCAAACTGCGCAGCCGCCCCTAATAACAGAGTTTTAGGATTCGCGATCAAGGCACTAAAGTCGGTCAGCGCACCGACGCCCATAAAGATCAACAGTGGGAACACCCCAGTCTCAATCCCAACATGATAGGCGTAATACAGCATGCCACCTTCTTCGGTAAATCCCGCATGGGGAATGTTAGCCAGCACTGCACCAAAACCAATGGGCAACAATAGCAAAGGCTCAAATCCACGCACGATGGCGAGATACAAGAGCAAAGCGCCCACTGCCATCATCAACACTTGCCCGCCAGTAAAGTGAGCGATACCTGTCTCGGCCCAAAAAGCCATTAAACCTTCCATAATGACTCCTACGCCAAGGCCAGTAATTGAGAACCCACAGACACTGAGTCACCTTCTTTCACCCAAATCTTAGCGATAATACCATCGCCCTGTGCACGAATTTCGGTTTCCATCTTCATCGCCTCAAGGATGATCACGACATCGCCTTCACACACTCTATCGCCTGGAGAAACATGCACTTTGAAGATGTTGCCCGACAAAGGCGCGCTCATTTCAAGCCTGATTTCACCATGGCTTTTTGCTGGCGTTGTACTATCAGTCACAGCTTGCATAGCATGAACACTTTGTCCCTGTGGCTGGATTTGCGAGATCTCACCGCCTGCGGCGACTTCAACTACGTACTCTTGCCCTTCGACTGTTACCGTGTAAGTTTCTGGGCCACGATCCGCAGCATTAGAAGCAGCAAGTACCGAAGTCAATTCAGGTTTAGGCTCAAAGGCACTCGGATCGTCACGATTCTTTAAGAACTGCAATCCTATCTGTGGGAAGAGTGCATAGGTCAGCACATCATCGTCATGCTCTGACGATAGGCGAATGCCTTGTTCCTGTGCTTTGCCTGCCAACTCTAACCTTAACTTAGCCAGCTCCGGCGTTAATAAATCTGCAGGGCGACATGTAATAGCTTCGGCTCCTTGTAAGACTCTGGCTTGCAATACAGCATCCACAGGCGCAGGCGTCGCGCCATATTCGCCCTTAAGCACACCTTCAGTCTCTTTGGTCAGTGACTTATAACGCTCCCCCATCAACACATTAATGACCGCCTGCGAGCCGACAATCTGCGATGTAGGTGTCACTAAGGGCAAAAAACCTAAGTCAGCACGCACGCGGGGAATTTCTTCCAAGACCAAGTCCATCTTATCGGCCGCGCCCTGTTCCTTAAGTTGGCTCTCCATATTGGTCAGCATGCCACCAGGCACTTGTGCACGTAAGATCCGCGAATCAATGCCTTTCAGCGCGCCTTCAAACTTAGCGTACTTCTTGCGTACTTCACGGAAATAAGCGGCAATCTCCTCAAGTAATACCATATCGTAACCAGTCGCACGCTCAGTATCTTCCACCATAGCGATAACGGTTTCAGTAGCAGTATGTCCATAGGTTTGGCTCATCGACGAAATTGCCGTATCGAGCACATCGATACCCGCTTCAATGGCTTTCTGATAAGTGGCGGTACTTAATCCTGTCGTCGCATGACAATGCATAGATAACACGAGTTGCGTTTGGGATTTTAGTCGACTGATAAGCTCAAACGCTTCCATAGGCTTAAGTAAGCCCGCCATATCTTTGATACACAAAGAATCACATCCCATATCTTCGAGACGTTTTGCCATATCAACCCAAGTCTCTATGGTATGCACAGGGCTAGTCGTGTATGAGATAGTCCCCTGCGCATGGCCGCCAACTTGGCGCACCGCTTTCACCGCAGTTTCGAGATTACGAACATCATTCATTGCATCGAAAATACGAAATACATCGACGCCATTAGTATGAGCACGCTCAACAAAACGCGTGACTAAATCATCGGCATAATGGCGATAACCTAATAAGTTTTGGCCACGCAGCAGCATTTGTTGCGGCGTATTCGGCATCGCCTTTTTCAACTCACGAATTCTGTCCCAGGGATCTTCACCAAGATAACGAATACAGGCATCAAAAGTCGCCCCACCCCAAGATTCCAACGACCAGAAACCAATCTTATCGAGTAACGGCGCTATAGGTAACATGTCATCAATGCGTAAGCGCGTCGCTAAAATGGATTGATGTGCGTCCCGCAATACGACATCAGTTAAAAATAATGGCTTAGCCACTGCTGTCGTAGAATTAGATACAAAAGTCATACTGCTCCCCATTACTTAATCTGTGAACGATACTGCTTTACCGCTAGTGAAATCGCAGCGACCAAGCTTGGATCTAAAGGTTTAGCATCAGATTCCGCTACCCTCTGCTGACTCTTAGCATGATTTTTAGCAAAACGTGCAGATGCAGCATCGACTGCACACCAACGCGCAACCAAATGAATCCCAAGGATTAGTACACTTAAAAATAAATAAACTAAGCCCATCCCCAAAAACATAATGCCAACGGCATCCAATAAAGATTGCGTTACATCCTCCATAGCTCCCCTCCCCCTTACGCTCTAGATCCCTATCAACAGCGCGATTGCCCCAAAATCATCGCTATCGCATTACAAGTTCAAAATTCATCAAATGAACTGCTCACAAACTATGGTTCTTCCGTAAACAGACACATAGCAATCACCAATCAGAAAAAATCGAATAAAAAATCACATTTTAAAGCTAACTAATCACACAACAAGAAAACCAGCTGAACTCAACCTGCTACGAACATAACCAATTCATAACAAAAAACCATATCAGTGTAAATTGGTCTTACCAATATTAAGTAAATCTACAGGCGACAAGTTATTAATCCTCATAAATCGAGCGATTAATTCAATATTCCATAATGAAACAAACATAATGTTGGATTTAAGCTGAAGTGATGTCTTAGGCTAAAAAATGATTCCTAAATTGAAAACAACGAGCATAGGAATAAACCAAGTGAAAAAATATGCAAATTTAACAATCCAAGCTACTGCCATCTGACTAAGTGGCAAAATAAAAAGAATATTGTTCTGAAGACATTGTTTGAAGAAGAGAAATGGGTTCAATTCAGCAAATTAAATCAACTTAAATGCCCCCTAGATACCAACACAGAGCAGTGCCTAGCAATACGGTTGGTGTGTGGAACGGCTATCTTAAAAGATAAGCAACAGTGCTACCTGAGCTAGAGCTCAGTAATTGAAATGGCT
>NZ_JBHFFD010000043.1:0-112169 GCF_043359565.1 Shewanella sp. S23-S33
GCCGCCTGCATGAGATCCGTGAGTATATCGACACTCACACTGACATCATCAAGATCAAAACCCATGTGGTAATGAGTGAATGGATTAATAACCTCGGCGAGTAAATCGTGCCTCCCTAAAACAAGAAACGCCACCCTTAGGAATAAGGTGGCGAGGCCCGTTTGGAGGCAGGGCAAAATATTGAAGTGTAAAATATGGCATCCTTGCCCAGCGACCTCCCTGTTACACAACCAACCGCGGCTAGACTTAACCCTTGAGAGCTCAGCCAGCGCCGCAAGGGCCTCATCTACAATGTTTTCCTTTGACATTGTTTCCGCGATCCGTCGATTCCATTGATTATTATGATTTTTTCGTCATTAATTAACTGTACGCCTTAAGCGATCGTCATTTGTCCTGTATAGAGTATGAAGTTACGTAGCAGTAATACCCCGATCAAGCTCAAGCAAGCCGTCCCCGCCACGTAGGCCCATTTCCGTTTAGATGTCGCCGTCATAAACAGATTCATCGCCAATGGTCCAGACAAACCGAGTCCAATAATACCAAGCCAGAAAATCCATCCCCAGAAGCCATACCCTAAGGCATTAAAGGCGGCAATTTTACTCTGTCCACCTGTTAGCACTAAGCCCATAAAGAAGGTAAAAATCAGCACGATTTCGACTAAAATCAGTGGGATTTCAACCTTGTGGATAAAGTGCACCTCTTTGTCATTAGGTTTGCCATTCATCAACACGCCACCGAGTAAAGATGATGCCGCACCGGAAGACAAACCAGATGCCAAAAACAGCAGAGGTAACACAGGGTTTTTAAGCATGGGATAGCCTGGCAAGGCCGAGAGCAGGAAGCCTGTATACGCGCCCAATGCCAAGGATAGAATCACGAGCAATCCTGTAATTGTCGCTTCAAATCGAGCCAATAATGCGGTCAACTTAAGCACAATAGGAAAGCGTGTTTCACACCAAGCATCAACAGGTTTACGGAAGGTTAAACCAATCCACATAAACATGAATACTTGGTAAATCAGCAGAATAAGCACGCCCATCGACATGACAGATTTAGGGTTGTAGAACACCAAAATCTTCCAAAAATCGAGAGGTTTAGTTAAGTCTGCGACCAATATCCCTAACCCGGCCATCACAGCTACAGGCGCGACGATACAAGCGGCTCGCACAAAACCAGACTGATAGGCGTTTTGCTTCAAAACAAAATGTTTCAACAGTACGGCGAAGAACATGGCTCCCGCAGATACACCAGCTAAAAACAGGTAAATTGCAATCGGCCAATGCCACACTAAGGTATCAAAATGTAGGGCACTCATAGTATCACCTCCCCTGATTTTGCAACGATACGGAACAATTTAGGTCTCGTTCCAAGATCAACCTTAGTGCGCTGGGTTGGATTAGACCGCAGAACTTGAACAACCTCAGAAGTCGGATCTTTTAAATTACCGAACACGAGTGCCTTTGTTGGGCAAGCAGCAACACAGGCAGGTTGTTTACCTTGAGCTAGGTTAGTTTCTCGGCAGAAATCACACTTATCCGCCGCATGGGTGACAGGATTAATAAAACGGACTTGATAAGGACAAGCTGCAATACAGTATTGGCAACCTACGCATTTCCATGCATCGACAGAAACGATACCCGTTTCTTTATCAATAAATGCAGCTCCCGTTGGACATACATTTACACAGGGCGCGTCTTCACAATGCTGACAAGACTTGCGACTAAAGTGATAAAACTGATTAGGGTATTCGCCAAAGGGACCCGCTTGCTTAATTTGAAGCCTAGAAACACCTTCGGGTACATTATTCACCTCACGACAAGCCACCTCACACGCTTGGCAACCTATACACTTAGTTTCATCATGAATAAGTGCATATTTGACATCAGGTTCTGCTTTAACACTATCCGATGCATTCACTGTGGCGAGTAATGATGCACCTGTAGCGCCGGCAAATAAGGCACAGGTGCCTTTTAGAAATCTTCTTTTTGAATTTTCCATAACCTTACTCCTGCTTGCCAGTGTGGCAACTGCTACATAGCTCACTGCGAACCTTCGGCGTCATATCCGCCATTGGATCCGTTGGGCTATGTAATTTATGGCAGGCGGCACAAGGCACTTTTTGAGCATGTACGTTATGCGTCCAATCTGCTCCACTGAGTTTTTTCTTGGTATGACACTTCTGACACACTCTCAGCTGAACCGTCAGATCCGACGATTCTTCCATACCAAAGACCACCATATCATTCGGTTTCTTAGGGTGATCGCCCTTTTCTCCATGACAGGAAGAACAGCTCATTTTCATCGCATCTTGACCATGATGCCCTAACATTTGACCATTACGCTTGTGACACTTCATACAAGCATCACTGTTAATTTGATTGGCTGGCTCAGCACTCATTGCAGAAAAGCTTAAAAGCAACGCAGCAGCACCTAAGCGTAACGACCACAGCCATTGTCTTTTGGACATAGGAAGTCCTCACATTTATCCGTAGGAAGGTAAAGAAGGGGTCGAGTTCGGATAATTCCGAACCCGACGGTCAAGATCACACAGCCAAGGCTTGCTTAAGACTCTGAGTATCCCACTGTTTATGCTGGTTCATTTCAATGAAACTGATATTGAACTTGCTAAACAGTTTTTTCAGTGGTGAGTTCGTTTCTTTGCCAAAATCACTGATAACCATTTTCACTTCAGATGAATCATGGTCGATCAATACATAATCGAGTCGGCATTCATGATTTAATTCTGTATCATGTTTGTCCATCTCAAATACAGTGTCTAATGGCACGTTACAACAAACATCGTATTTACCTTCAACAACAGTTTTTAATGATTTAAAAAAATTGAAGCTTTGTTTATCAAACAATACTGGTTTAAGTTTCATCTCATGATGTGCGGCTTCATCAGGACCTGCTTTAAAAAACTTAATGCAAGTCATGACAAACATCACAAACACGAATGGTACTGCTACGAATAGTACGAAGTACATAAACGCATAGCTGAGAATGACTGAAGTATTCATACACGCCTCCAAAAACTAATTTATTTTTTGTTATCTCCTTTAAAGCAACTTTAGTATTATTTGAAAACACTTATCTTTTCTTGACGCATGTCACACTTGCAAATAACAACTTAAACATAAACAATGATTTACATGGCTCGTCACATTGCAAAATTATGTAAATCTTAAATACAAATATTGATACTTGATAATTCAGTATTTGTATTTTAAATATGTAAATATCTGTTTTTGAAATTTTAAATTTTATGAAAAACCATTTTAAATATTAAAAATAAAACAAAAAAACCTTTTATACACATAGATAAAATCTAGATCCAAAACTTGGGATTAGTTTCACATTAAAATTATTAATTAGCACCATAATTAGGCATTGATTTAAGTATTTGCTCAATATTAAGGAATATAAAAAATGCACATTAGTAACATGGATGGCCTCGATATTCTGAGTTTAAAAATACTTGTTTCATTATATGAGAACAAGTCAGCAACCTATGTATCGAAAGCGCTAGACATTCCAGCTCCTAAAATCAGCCGTAGCCTTAAAAATCTACGGGAAATTTTTGGTGATGAGTTATTTATTCGTCGTAAATATGGCTTATTCCCAAATGAGTTTGCTACTCATTTATATCCAATTGCAAAAGAAGCAATTGAGTGTACTGATAAGTTTCAAAAAGCCAGAATAGCAAACACTCGCCAAGTTAAGACACATGTCGAAATTGCAGCACCAGGGTTAATTGCCTACACCTTTCCTAAAGCCTTGATGCAGGCTATTAAAGAAGAGCAAAAACCCATGCACATTAATATAAACCCTTGGTCTATGCATACGACTCAAGACATTATTAATGGTGATACAACCCTAGGTATTTGTTGCAATAAAAGTGCTGCCGATGTTGCCGCCTTCGGCGATAAACTGCTAACGACAGAATTGCAACGTATGGACAAACTCTACCTGATTGCTAGCAGGCATCATCCTATTTTTAAACGGGAAATCACCCTAGAAACGATTGCGGAATACCCCTATGTCAATACGGATCTTGGTAATCCCAGCACCAAATTGAGTCCATACCAAGAGTTTTGCATAACGAATGGCATTAAACTCAATACTGAAATTACCATTACCAGTATTTCAAGTTTGTTTGAATATCTAGGCGAAAGTAATGCAGTCTCCCTATTGCCTTATCGGATAGTTTACGAAATGGTGAGCGATATTCCTGAACTGCATACGTGTCAACTATCGCAGTATGAAGCAGAACGTTTATATGCAGATACAGAAACCCCAACGATTTTCTTAGTGCAAAAAAATCAGCCTAATGCAATCAATGAGGACTTGAAATGGTTAAGCGGAGAGATTAAAAAAATCGTCGATCGTATTATCTAGCCAAGCAATAGCTCAACATATCCAAACAACAAACCACCGATACACGAGGTGACAGGCATCCTCTGCCTTAGCTTAGGCTCCACCTCAGCCCCCATGCGATCCACTCGAGAATTGTTAAACCAAGCATACATCTTGGAGCATAAACACGTTACACTAAGCCCATCTTTATCCTAATAGATTCAGCTATGCGGACCGAAAATACAGCCACTCTTAATCTTATTTGGGGCGCCCTTATTCTTGAGGAGTTAGCACGTCTTGGCGTGCAACATGTGTGTATGGCGCCGGGCTCGCGCTCAACACCGCTAACCCTCGCAGCCGCCCAGCAAACTAAACTCCAGCGTCACTTACATTTCGACGAACGTGGGCTCGGCTTTATGGCCTTAGGTCTAGCCAAAGCCAGCCGCGCACCGGTCGCCATCATTACGACCTCAGGCACAGCAGTCGCCAACTTGTACCCTGCCATTGTGGAGGCGTGGCTGACCCATGTACCTTTAATCGTCTTAAGTGGCGATCGTCCGCCCGAACTACTCGGCTGCGGTGCCAATCAAGCCATAGTCCAACCGGGAATTTTTGCGAATTACGCCACTCAAGTGAATTTGCCAACACCGGATACACATATCGCACCGCAGGCGTTGCTTACCACAGTGGATGAAGCGGTGGCGAATCAAACTCGCCCAGTGCACATCAACTGCATGTACCGTGAGCCCTTGTATCCGAGTGAACTCGGTGGCGCGATTCTCGATGCCGAATCACCCTACCTCAAACCATTGCAAACTTGGCTACAGCTCGCACGCCCGTATACCCAATACGGTAAGAGCAAACAGGTGAGCAGCCCAAGTGATGATGCCATTATGCGGTTCGTCCACGGTAAAGGGGTGATCGTTGTCGGTACTCTCACGCCTGAACAAGATCCACAGCAACTAATTGCCCTATCGCAAAAAATCGGCTGGCCATTACTTACCGATGCCCAGTCGCAACTGCGTCAGCATCCCGCGGCAATAGGTAATATTGATCAACTGCTGCAACATCCAAGGGCACGCAATCTATTGCAGGAAGCGGATCGTGTACTCGTATTCGGCGGCCGTTTATTATCAAAACGCTTGATAGGCTATCTCGCCGAGCAAAATTGGCACAGCTATTGGCAGGTTTTACCAGAACAAGACAGGCTTGACCCTAGCCACAATGCTAAACACATTTGGCACGCGAATGCACAGCAGTTTGCGGCCTTAAATTGGTATCGCTCATCCTCGGCAAACTGGGCGAATACCCTAATTACCTATAACGATGAATTGCATAACTTATTTGTGCGCAATATCGACCAAGGGGAATTTGGTGAAGCACAAGTTGTGCGCGCCATCGCCAATACTCGTCCGCTAGAACAGCAGCTTTTTATCGGCAACAGCCTGCCTGTACGCTTGTACGACATGTATGCCCCTGTCAGTTGTTGTACGGCAACCACTTATACTAATCGTGGCGCATCGGGTATTGACGGATTACTCGCCACCGCCTGCGGTATTGCGGCCCATGAAGGCAAACCCACGAGTTTAATCATCGGTGATTTATCACAACTGCACGATCTTAACTCGCTGGCCATCGCTAAAGGCTTAACCAGCCCGCTAGTGATCGTGATCCTCAATAACGATGGCGGTAACATCTTCAACTTATTGCCCGTTCCCAATGAACAAGTCCGTAGCGATTATTATCGACTCAGCCACGGTTTAGAATTTGGCTACGCCGCAGCTATGTTTAATTTGCCCTATAATCAAGTGGATAATTTAGCCGATTTTCAAGATAGCTATAATGAAGCGCTGGATTTTCAGGGGGCTTCGATCATTGAAGTCAATGTAAGTCAAACACAAGCCAGCGACCAAATCGCCGAGCTCAACTTGTGGGTGAAACAAAGCTAATGCCAACCATGGCCCGTTACGGCAACTCTTCACTACCGACCTTAGTGCTACTGCATGGATTTTTAGGCACTAAGACCGACTGGTTGCCGTTAATGCCAGCGCTAAGCCAGCACTTTCACTGTATTTGCTTAGATCTTCCGGGCCACGGGGATAACCAAAGGGAGTTGAAGCCAACCGAATTAGATGGATTTAACCAATGTGTTGAAGATGTGTTGGCACACCTGAATGGCCTTCATATTGGTCAATTCCATCTCTATGGTTATTCTCTAGGTGGCCGTATTGCTCTGCACCTTGCCAAAGCCTATCCAGAAAGACTTCTGAGCCTAAACCTCGAATCCTGCCATCCTGGACTTACAGACCCGCAAGAAAAACTTGCCAGAATCAAAAATGATACTCAGTGGGCCGAGCGTTTACTGCATCTGAATAGCAAAGACTTTTTAAGCTTGTGGTATCAGCAGCCCGTATTTGCCGATATGACGGCTACCAAACGAAAAACCTTAATAGAGCATCGTTCTGCAGCATTAGATCTGCATCCTAAACAGCGGCTTAAAGAGGTATTCATAGCCACCTCACTCGCACACCAAGCATCGATGTGGGATGTACCTTTGCAGCTTACCTGTGAGTGCCATTTCTTTGCGGGCAACCAAGATGCTAAGTTCCACGCCCTCGCCCAAGAGTGGCAATTACACGCGCCCATCCTCGTCCATAGTATTCACGGCGCCGGCCACAACATACACCAAGCCGCTCCCGAGGCATTAACCTCAAAAATAGTGAAGTTGCTAGGGTAATGACAGAATTAAAATGTAGGAAATATATGATATTAACTTCGCTTAACCTGTATCAATATCGACTACCGCTCGACGTATTATTGCCCGTCGGCAAGCAACGTATCGATCACAGAGCGGGATTAGTACTACAAGCCAGTGCTAATGTTGGTGGCGAGCATAGACAAGTCGAAGTTGAAATTGCCCCACTCTCTGGCATAGATGTCGATGAACAAGCCTTGATGGGGTTCAGCCGTGAAACACTCACTCAAGTGCAAACGGCTTTGACTGGATTATTACCCCAACTCTGCGGTCAGCATATTGATACATTGCTGGAATGCGCCGAGCAAAGCCCTTACCCTTCTTTGGCCTTTGGTTTAAGTCTGTTACATGCCAAGTTAATGGGCAAACTCGATGCCATCCGTCCACAAACGGCCACAGTCCCTTTGATTTATCATCCAACGGATGCCAGCAAAGACTTGCTCGATAGCAAAATTGCCGCCCTTGGCAGGAATGTTCGTTCGGTTAAAGTCAAAGTCGCGCAAACTTCAATCGAAGATGAACTAAGCCTGATTTATGGCATTTTACGTACCCGCCCCGATCTGAAATTGCGTTTGGATGCGAACCGAGGGTTTACACTTGAGCAAGCAATCGAATTTGCCGCTTGCTTACCCCTAGATACCATAGAGTACATTGAGGAACCTTGCCTGAATCCTCATGATAATCATGAATTTTATCAAGCAATTGGTATACCCTACGCCCTCGATGAATCGCTCAACGATCCAGAATACCAGTTTGTAATGCAAAATGGCCTGACTGCGCTTGTCATCAAACCTATGCTGCTCGGCAGTATCGAAAAGCTAGCTAATTTAATCGATACGGCGCAAAGCTATGGCGTACGTTGCATTATCAGTTCGAGTCTAGAGAGCAGTTTAGGCATTAATGATCTGGCTCATTTAGCCGCGATTCTCACTCCGGATGAAATCCCTGGGCTCGATACCCTCAGCGCCTTTAGCCAAGATTTAGTCGTGTCATCGGGCAAAAAATACTGCCTCACACTCGCGCAACTTGAGCCAATTGCACTGCACGCCATTGATTCAATGCAACAAAATAATGATACAGCTAAAAGTGAGGGAAACGAGTTTGTCTAATGCCAGCCTATCAAAACCGCTTGCACTGTCACCCGTGCACCAAGCTGCGCTTGCGTTTCCACAGCAGGCAGCCATCAAGTTGGCGGGGCAAGACATTAGCTACTCAGAGCTTAGCCAGCGCGTTATCGCACTGGCTCAGCAGCTAAGCGCTGCGGGGATCTCAAAGGGTGAACCGCTCGCCTGTATTGCTAGCAATAATCTCGAGATCATTTGTCTCTATTGGGCCGGCATCGATATAGGAGTAATCTTTTTTCCTATCTCGCCACGTTTTCCCCTCGCGCAGATCCAAGACTTAATTGATGAACATCAGATCCGCTATGTTTGGAGTGCTGAGGTTTGTGAACTACAGAATTGTCATCACTTGCGCTTAAATTTTAATAGCATTAGCAGTGACTTGGTCCAACCTGTCGACTTTACTCGTCCAGCTAATGTGATTTTAACTTCAGGCTCTAGTGGCTTTCCCAAAGCGGCGGTGCATTGCTTAGCGAATCATATTGCCAATGCCGAAGGTGCCCGCAGCTTAATCCCACTCGAACAAGGTGATGCCTGGCTACTCTCCTTGCCCTTATTCCATATTGGCGGTCTTGCGATATTAAACCGCTGTGCCTTAGTCGGTGCCAGTGTTGTCATACCAGATCAAGCGCTTAGCCTTGGTCAGCAGATTGACCAAGAACAGTTGACTCACATATCTCTCGTTCCCACACAACTGAGCAAGTTACTCGCCGATACGAGCAGCAAGCTTAAAAGTATCAAAGCCTTATTACTTGGTGGCGGCGCAGTCTCAATCGACTTACTCCAACAACTTAAGCAACGCAATATCGCCAGTTACACCAGTTACGGCATGACGGAAATGGGCTCGCAGATCACCACAGGTCACGCTTTAAGCGACGGTAGCAGTGGCAAACTACTCCCCAAACGTGAGCTCAAAATCGAAGACGGTGTAATTTTGGTGCGCGGCGAATGCCTGTTTATGGGCTATCTCACCGCGGATGGAATACAAAAGTGCGTTGAACAAGACGGCTGGTTTTACACCAAAGACAAGGGCGAATGGGACGAAAATGGTAATCTGCACATTCTTGGCCGCGTCGATAATATGTTTATCTGCGGCGGCGAAAACATCCAGCCAGAAGAAATCGAAGCCGCGCTTAAACAACACCCACAAATAGACGATGCAATCGTTTTCGCCATACCAGATGTACAATTTGGCAATCTCCCTGCCGCCATCATTCGCGGCAGTTTAACCCACCACCCAGAGTCGATTGCAAATACGCTTGAACTATTCCTTGCCAACAAAATCGCCCGATTCAAACGTCCAAGACAATATTATTCATGGCCAGAAAATAATGAACAAATAGGACTGAAAGTGAACCGAAAATCCTTGATCAGTGAGCTAACAAAAACAAGTTAGTCCACTAAAACTCAAGGCTAAGCTCCTGTAATTCTTTAAGCTGTAAACTCGCAGGGAAAAAACGTTGGATAAATGTTTGCTCATCAATAGGACGAGAAAAACAAAAGCCCTGTCCAATCGTACAGCCAAGCTGTTGCAGCAATACTAATTGGGAATTTGTTTCAATACCTTCTATCACTAACTCCATATTAAGTGCTTGTGATAACGCTATCACGCTGGAAATTGCGGCTTGGCACCTAGGCTCAACACTAAGTTCACGCACAAAACAACCATCTAATTTAATTTGTGAGAAAGGTAATTCGCATAAACGTGCCAATGAAGAATGTGCAGCACCAAAATCATCAATCGCCAATTCAAATCCTAGCATTCGCAAACGGATTAAATTCTCCATATTCACTGCTGGCGCAGCCAACAAACCCGTCTCAGTAATTTCGAGGGTAATGCACTGAGGAATAATGTTAAATTTCTTTACCATATCGACAATCTGATACACTAATTTAGTCGAATTAAGTTGAGAGATATCGAGATTATAGGCGAGAGAAATTAGGCTTTCATGTTGTTGTAAACGCTGTTGTAAAGCGCAGCCTTGCTCGAATAACTGTAAGAATAAATCGTCAAGTAAGCCATGTGAAATTAACCGGTCAATGAAAGTACTGGGATTTAACAATCCAAAATCAGGATGATGCCAGCGTGCGAGCATTTCTGCCCCTTTCAAGTTAAAGCCTGCAACATCAAACTTGGGCTGATAAAAACCCACGAACTGCCTTTGCTTCAATGCTTGTTCAAAATCCTCAAATACAAAATTTTCGGGGCACCTAGCAGCGATAAAACCCGAAGAAATTTGACTCCTTTGAATGCGACTGTTGGTAAATCTATCTAACATACGCTGCAGATTATCCACTGATGGGCACTTACTTAAATCTCCAAGATATTCAAAATTAAGCATTTTAATCATCTGCGATACAGACCGCCTGAGTTCCTTATCAATACAACTAAATAATGCAACTGAAGCTATATCGTATTTTGCTTTTGCTTTGCGCAAAAACGATAGACCATCAATACCTGCCATCATAAGATCGCATATCACTATGTCCGCACTATGATGCTCATCGAGCCAAACAAGCGCATCTTGTGCTGCCCCAAAAGCAAACACCTCAACGTTGGTAAGAGATGCAAGATTATGCTCAAGTACTGCACGTTGAAAGGGGTGGTCTTCTAAGACAATCACTCTAACCTTACCCATTGAATACCCTTTAAAATTAAAATACTAATAGACAAATGCCTGTTACGCCCTTGTCGCAAAAAAGCTGCAACGCCGAGATATAGATAGTCAGCTATAATTTAAATCGCTAGAAGATCAAACTCGAGATACAAATATACACAGGTGTTTATGAATTAAAAATAATGAGAATGCCTATGATTAAATTTATCTGCCTTCCAATATTTTACGACGATTATTTAAAAGAAATTGCTGAAAAAGATGTAGGAAAAATCTTAATCACGTAGTTTTATTTCACTCTAGTGGCTTACAAAGGATAAAATCTATACTCAATAGTTACGGAGTTGCATGAATGAAAAGAAAAATATTAATTGTAGATGATCATCCGGTTGTTGTTTTAGCACTAAAAATCATTTTAGAACAAAATGGCTTTGAAGTGATGGCAGAAACCAATAATGGTGTAGATGCATTAAAACTCATTAAAGAACTCTCACCCGATGCAGTGATACTCGATATCGGCATACCATTATTAGATGGGTTAGAAGTGATAATAAGATCAAGAAAACTCGTAAAGAGCCCTCCAATTTTAGTATTGACGGCACAACCATCTGATCACTTTGTTTCCCGTTGTATTCAAGCCGGAGCCTCAGGTTTTGTCTCTAAACAAAAGGACATGAATGAAGTCACTGGCGCACTTAGAGCAATTCTCAGTGGCCACTCCTATTTTCCGATTATAAGCAGTAAAAACATGATTGCTAAATCGAGCCAAGACGAGACTGAACTCGTAAAAAAGCTTTCAACTCGCGAAATGGTAGTATTACAACAGTTAGCAGTAGGGCTATCTAATAAAGAAATAGCTGAGCGTATGCTGCTAAGTAACAAAACCATAAGCACATATAAAACAAGAATACTTGAAAAATTAAATGCAAAGAACTTAGTGGACATTGTTGATATTGCAAAAAGGCATAATTTAATATGAAATTTACCCTCTATATCTTTGCAATTATTTTTTTTCTAACAATTTATACTCGCAAGAATTTTCATATTATTATCGGGCAGATTACCCAAAAGAAAAAACCCCAAAGATAACGTTAACACCAGAAGAACAAAAAATAATAAATAATCACAAAGTATTAAATGTCGGGATATCTTCACCAGACTACCCACCTTTTGATATGACAGTTAATGGTGAAAAACTGCTGTACAAAGGAATTAGTGCAGACTACATATTTATGATTGCTAGGATGTTAAATATAGATGTAAAAATTAAGCGTTATATGTCACGAGAAAAAGTGATAACCGCAGTACTCAATGGAGAAGTAGATCTAATCACTACTGCGAATAACTTTGAAAAAATGCATGGAATGATACTTAGTCAGGCATATTCAATTGATAAACCATCTGTATTTAAAAACACAAAAACTGACACTAATGAAAAAATTAAGTCAATGTCTATGGCTTATGAATACCTACCCGACGAAGCAATAAAAAATATTTACCCTGATAGAAATTTAATAAAATTTTCATCAAGACAAGCGGCTGTAGCAGCAGTCCTAGGGCAAGTAGATGCCGTAATAGTCGACCACGTATCAGCTAACTATCTAATAAATAACAATTTTTCTGGCAAGCTAAAATTAGACACTCACTTAGCCATAAATTCATACGGCAATGCATTTGCAGCAAAGGAGCAAGATAAGGCTTTAATTGATATAATAGACAAAGCGATTAGTCATATTACGATTGAACAGAAGAAATTAATTAGAAAACGTTGGAGTGGCGGTGGAAGCACAATTCCATTTCCATCAGAACTTCCAACGTTCACAACAGATGAAATTAATTGGATTGAAAAAAACCAAAAAATAAAAGTAGCCATAAACAAATATGCAGCACCGTTAACATACCTTGATGATACAAATCATGTAGAAGGATTTGGCGTTGAGATTCTAGATTTAGTTCAAATGTATTCAGGGCTAAAGTTTGAATACATTATAAATAATAGATTCTCAGAACAAATAAGCTCAATACTTAACCACAAAGCTCATATGACAATATCCTCACTAAATGACGATATCACTAATATTATTTTCACTAAAGAGTTTTCAAATTCACCTTTTGTTTTTGTGACAAATAAAAATCAAAAAAAATCGATGATAATACAATCGTCATTCCTGATGGAATGTTTAGTGACACGATACTAAAAATTTTTCAAAATACAGAAATAACTATCACTGATAATTATCTAGAAGCTTTAAATGACATTGCGACTGGCGCAGTAAAAACGACTATCGCACCGCTAGCTTTAGCAGATTTCTATGTAAATAGTTATTTTAATGATACATTAGAAGTAAGTAAGATCATAGATGAATTGCCAAGAGCGTCTGTGGCATTCGGAATGGCGAGTTCAAATAAACTACTTAAGAGCATACTGAATAAAACATTGACTGTTATTCCTCCTGACGAGTTACAAATGGCAGAAAATCGTTGGCGTCGAAATGCATTACCCGCCCGTCAAAGCTGGAAGGACTATAAATACACTATTTACACTGCAGTGATTGCCTCAACACTCATTATATTAGTCTCTATTATTTGGTCTCTTTATACACGAACTCATTACCGCAAGCGCCTCTTAGCTAAAAAAGAACTTAATCAGCAACTACAATTCATGCAGTCCATCGTTGATGCAATCCCCCATCCCATCTATGTGAGAAATAAGCATCGTGAGCTTACCATGTGTAACGAGAGTTACCTTAACGTTTTCCAAGCGACAAGAGAAGACCTACTTTATACGACTACAGTTGAAAGTATTCACCGCACTAAAGAAGTATATGACGTTGATAATGAATACATTCAAGCCTTAAAGGATGGTATTCAAGTATTTAAGGATAGAGAACTTCATATATATGGAAAAAAATACAGTATCTACCATTGGTTTAAATCCTATGGTGACGAAACTGGAAATGTCGAGGGAATCATTGGCGGCTGGATAGATATCAGTGATCGAGTCAAGCTTATTGAAGAGTTAGAAAATGCTAAGGAAGCCGCAGACAGTGCAAGCCAAGCAAAGAGTACTTTCTTAGCGACCATGAGCCATGAAATCCGTACACCAATGAATGCCATCATAGGTATGTTAGAACTGGTACTAAAACGTACAAATTCACAACAGTTTGATTTAAATTCAATTAAAGTTGCCTATGATTCCGCTAATGATTTACTTGAACTTATTGGTGATATTTTAGATATTGCTCGTATTGAAGCTGGTCAGCTGTCTCTTTCACCTATTAGAACCAATCTTAGAACTATTGTAACTTCTATAGTAAGAGTCTTTGATGGATTAGCAAGGCAAAAAGGAATCACTTTACAGTTAGATTTCGATCCTGTTATTGCGAATGATGTACTCGTTGACCCTATGAGAATTAAGCAAATACTGTCAAATTTGATTGGCAACGCGATTAAATTTACAGATAGTGGTTCAGTAAGAGTAAAAATTCAATCCGATACTATATCAGGTAATCAACATACTATTCTATTTACGGTAATTGATACTGGAATAGGTATCTCAATAGATGATCAGCAGAGACTATTCACCCCCTTCAGTCAAGCAAAAGGCTCTAATAATACCCATAGGGGAACTGGACTTGGGCTAATGATATGCCGATCCCTGTGTGAAATGATGGATGGAAAATTGACTCTAGAAAGTGTCCCAAATCAGGGGACAAAAATAAGCTTGATGCTAACTTTATTACAATTGGAGGATGACACTTCGACTACGTCAATAGCAACTCAGACAGAGATGAGCACAATTACTCCTTTGGATATACTCATTGTAGATGATCATCCCGCGAATCGTTTATTGCTTGCACAACAATTAAACTATCTTGGTCATAAAGTTGAAGAGGCTAAAAATGGAGTTATAGCATTAGCCATGTTCGAGGATAAAGAATATCAGATGATCATTACAGATTGTAATATGCCAGAAATGGATGGTTATGAGCTATGTCGTAATATCCGAATTTTAGAAAGTAAACTATTACGAACCTCTACCATTATTGGTTACACTGCAAATGCCCAAAAAGAGGCTAAAGAGGCCTGCTTGAATGCAGGCATGAATGATTGTCTCTTTAAGCCAATTAGTCTCGCCGAACTTGATCGAATGATTAAGTGTTTTTCGCCAGACCAAAAAATAATAACCCATCCTCATTTCGAAGCTAAATCTGTTGAAAAACTAACAGGTAATAATGCCGAATTAATAAGTAAGATTCTTAATGAGTTACTCAAGAGTAATCAAATTGACTTTAATTCTATGTGCAGAGCAATTGAAGATAAAGATCTCAGTGCAGTAAAAGATCTTGCCCATAAAATAAAAGGTGCGGCAAGGATAATTGATGCTAATAGACTTGTATCTATATGTGAGAAATTAGAAGATCAAAATAATATTAAAAATATCGAGAAATACACTTCACAGTTAAGCATGGAAATATTTAATTTAGAAAATGAGATTATGGAATATATAACAAAATCAAAAACAAGAAATAACCACAGCGCTTTCATTTAAACAGAAGCGCTGTATGAACCTCAATAAAAATGTGAGCTGAACTTTTGAAAATTACCATCGTCATCAATGTATTCCGCATTAATAATGGCCAAATATTTATTTGAACTTCCTACATCTTTTATTAACGTTTTTTCAACGGAATAAGGGGATATCATGCCATTATAGATTGAACTTTCAACTCCATTAATATTTATGCTAATATTTTTGTAGGTCACAAAATACGGTGTATCATTTTCAATATTTATACTATCTCCTTCAAACGAAAATTTCTGATATTTTGCGATTTCATTAGGCTCGATTGCAAGCTTTTCAGGCCTAATAAACACTTTCATTTGCGTACGCATTGTTACAATCAGTAACTGCCCTTTTTTTATATCAATATTCGTTGATGGTGAAGGTGGAACTTCATATAAATTCAACCAATAGACCTGCTCTTGTTTTTCAGGGGCGTGCTTAGAAATATTAACAAGGCTGATATGTTTATGCTCCTTTGGAGAAAAATGTAATAAACCTGGATGTGGTAAAATCGGCGCATTAGCGATATCAGGACCAGAGTTAACATCGCCTTCATCTACCCATAATTGCATGACCACGGGATATTCATTAGTATTCATTAATGATAGCCCCTGCTCTCTTTGTGAGGCGGCAAATATTATCCGACTTCTATCGGCTACAACACCTGCAACTGCACTCTGAAGCATAATCGATAACAAAAAAAAACTATTGAACACGAATAAGCACTTCTGCTTTAGCATAAAATCTTCCTGTTGTAGGGATCATTCCTGGCAACTTACCAAACGTAACTTGATAGGAATCAGAATATTGAATACTGCCGTCGGCCTCACCGACCTTATTCCCAAATAAATGTCGCCAACCATCTTTTGATGCATTATATTGCGGTGCTAAATTAGTCCTACCTTCAAAGTTTAAAAATGGCTGTTCAATGCCATCGCTACGAACTAGCTTTACACCAACACCTTTTGCTATATCATTACTTCCATAGTTATCACTCAGTAAATATTTCGCGGCATCCAAATCCATAAAACCAAAAGATTTTGCTACTTGATAATTACTAGTGCCTATTTTAAAAGCAACTGCGATACCATTCACCGCGGGGCCCGCATTAATATTTGCAGTTTTTTCACAACGATAATTAATATTAATAGTTGACTCACGGGTAATCCCCTTATGTAACTCATCCATAGTGAGGGGCGCAAAATACACATAAGGAGTGACACGAGTGACAGCACAACCACCGGTTCTTCTGGTATAAAGCTGATTATATAAACTAATGTTTCCAGGCCAATTTTTATAATAACCAGGTCTATGTGTAATATGATATACTCCCTCATCAGGGTAATCTAATCCTGGTCCGCCAAATGCGATATATGCTGATGGCTGATTAAAGCTGTAGGGTTTTAAATGAGACTCAACCTTTCCCCTTTTAGTTCCAATACGAAATAATTCAACGGTTATATCTGTGAAATTTTTTGCTTTAACGAGTATTCGATTCTTTTCATCACGGTCCAATCCCTGCAGAGCACGATATTGCCATGGTCCAGCAAAATATTGTCCAGTCGAGTTATTTTTCACTCTAATCGCCATATTTTGTACATAGGTTGCATACCCCTTTGTAACTCCGAATGCAGCGCCATCTTCATTGTATCCACCATATTGCTCCCCTCCATTTACTGAATAAATTTCGTAAAGCTTGCCATCGTCGGTGGCATCACAACGAAAAAGTACCTGTTCAGGATCATAACCCTTTTCCTGTCCATAGGTAGTGAAGGGGACTGTACTTGACTGCAGCAAGGTACCATTCGGTTGAAAGCTTTCATCGGTAATATTGACTACAGATAGGTTAAGCATTCCTCTGTTAGTCAATGAGGCCCCCTCCCACACTGCAGTTTTACCATACAAGGGATTAACATAAGCGGGATCCCAATCAACCCCTGATGATGTCGATATCCTCTGGCATTTAGCAAACACTGGCTGGCTAATTATAGTTATCAAGCAAAGATATAAAACAACCCACCAATTGAATATTGAATTTCTCATATTTATCTCTTAGCTTTGTTGACCGCATGTGACTTGCAGGCGTTGCAAAAGATCCACTTCAAGCTCTAATTCATAGTCAAAGTAGCACTGTTCAGCATTTTCATCTCCCCATTGAATAATGAGTTTCCCCTCTGCTTTAGATGCTCTGACATATGCTATTCCAGCCTGACCAACCATACCTAATACCGAGCCATTCTCATCAGTAACCTCGGCACCAATTGGAATCACACCACCATCGGCTAGTTGTGTAATAAACAAAACAGGGATGCCAAATCGGGTATCGAACTTCATTTTAACAATAGCCCCTGCATAAGGTATAACCTGTTGCTGCGCATTGAGAAGTTCGGTACTACCTCGCATATTACCAGTATCTAATGTGATGCGATTTGACCGATATGGCGTAAGTGAAGGAATAATGGCATAGCCTCGGTTATCGATTTCTGTCCCCCAGTTATTAGTCACCCTTGCCCCAGTTGCACCATCGGCTTCAACAATTGCGAAAGTGTCACTTAAATTTTGACTCAGAGTCATGCCGCCTGAGTGTGCAACAATGGCACCTGTCATACCTGCACTCACCTGCTGATATGAATCAGCAATAGAGTAACTTCCTGAAACTGCCACTTGGCTAAAACGTTTTTGAGTGTTCAAACTCAAACTCTTACTGGTTTCGTCAAATTGTTGCACTGTAGTATTCAAGCCATATGTCCACGCCTTATCATCTGAAACTATACCAGACAGGCCTAAACTGTAGTTATCGCTCCCTTGGGATGAATGGCTATAGCCTGTGCTCAGCATATTAGTCTGACGGCGACCCAACGGGATGGAAATATTTAAACTTAATAAATCCTCTTTTATTCTGCCAATATCGAAACCACCCTCTCTTGCTAGTCGATAACCCTCAATTCCATTCTGTAATGGTACCTGACTCATATATTGACGCGAAAATGTTAATCCAACGTTCCAATCACCTAATGCCACCGAGTAACCTATTTGTAGCTGATCATCATCACGGCCATCTCGATATTGCCGCTTAGAACCACTCAAGTAAACATATCCAAAATCATCAAAACTCTGATTAAGGCTCAAACTCATTTCTACTCTTTGTCGGTAGGTTTCTGACTCAAAAAAGTTACCATTTTCAAATGCCTTTCTTAAACTCAAAATATCATTTAATTCTCTATAAGATTCTGTTGAGTAATGATAACCAGCAAGTGAAAGAGATGTTCCACTACTAAAAGAACGGCTGTAATTCAACCCTAAACGCCACCCATTCCTCCAATCATTGAAACTCTGTTCATTTAAAGTCCTAGAGATTGAATGTACCGCCATTACACCAAAGGCTCCCCATTCTGTCCCAAGCACAGAACCAATACTCAAAGCTAAGTAGTCATCAGCTAATCGAGCACCACTATTAAGAGTAAGCGCATTACTCAAACCATACTCAAAAATTGCATCTGCAAAATAATCACCAGACCCGAAGTTAGTGGCTTCACCGAACGAAAACGCATATTGGGAGTGGCCCTCACGGAGAGATCCTGGAACAGCACTAAACGGCACAGTAAAATTTGAGACTTTACCATCGGCTTCCGTTATTTCTACTAAAAGATCGCCTTCATAACTTGTAGGATATAAGTCGCTAATGATAAAAGGACCTGACGCAACAGTTGTCTGATATATGTTCACATCATTCTGCTTGATCACCACTTTTGCAGTGGAGTTAGCTAGACCTCTGACCACGGGCGCATATCCTCGCTGAGAGTCTGGTAGCATACGATTATCTGTATATAACTGAACACCTGAAAAACCTAAACTACCAAAAACATTACCACGGGTATAAGTGTCACCCAGCAATAACTCACTGCTTAGCTCGGGTAAAACCCTTATTGCAAATGTTCGTATTGAATTAAAACGGTCCTGTGAGTTATGGTTAACTTCACTATATTGATAATTTGACTGATTTCTTAATCGCCATAACCCCAAATTAATACCAGAGTTGAGTCCAGTATAGAAAGCACTCATATCATGGCCCATACCACGACTGTTAGTTTGATAAAAATTACTGTTATAACTAATAAACCCAGCACTTTCACCTGCATCCCAAGAGGTTGACTCAACAAAGCCACGCGGAGCCTGCTGTAGATAGGCTTGAGGAATAGAAATATCTAATCTCAACTTTTCTGAATTAAATAATGTCGTTACACCATTGACAATTAAGTCAGGTAACTCGCATTGTGCTTTTTCAAGCAACGCTTCATTGATATAGGTTGAAATAACGTTTGCTTTCTTCCAAAATTTAATGTCTAAGCAAGGAAATATTTTTTTTGAGTCGCTAATATAAAAATCTATAATTTGACTATTTAAGTACGTATTATTAATATAAATATCGACTTGATATTGACCTGGAATTTCCTCCGCAGCACTGTTAAAACGAGAAATATAGTTATCACCATAGCCACCGAATAAAAGACTATCATCAAAAGTAAACTCTTGAAAGTCGTCCTCACGTAAGTCATCAGCCAAAAGTAAAAATGGCAAAATGTACATTAAACAGATAAATTTAACGCCAAATGACTTAAAAATAAACTTCATAGAAAACTTCATAACAGACTCTATTCTATTTCTTTAAATTATAGATTTATTTTATATTCACTCTTCTCAAATCCACCGTAATCATTGACAAGGGTAAACTCAATCTTCATAGACTCCACAATAACAAACTGTTTATTAAAAATTTCAATTATTTTACTTGACTTAGGCTCTATCATATCTATTGGTATTATTAGCTCTTGTTTTCCCGCAATAATTTTCGCCTCAATAAATGAGGCAAAGAATGCAGAACTATTATCAACTAACAATTCAATTCCATTACTGTTATATTTTAAAATAAAAGTAATATTTTTTGCTGTATCAAATGAGCTAGTTCTTATTTCAGCGGGCCGATAAAATATTTTCACCCTATTTTTTAACATCAACAACATCTGATTCTCACCAGAATTAGCTTTAGATAATGGTGGGATCTGTAGAAAATTTAAATAAAACAAACTCTCACGGTCTTTTGGCAACTCACCGCCGCTATAAATTAAGCGAATTAACTGCCCTCGCTTAGGCTCCATTCTAAAAATAGCCGGTAACGCCAAAAATGGGCCATCAGCATTCTCAGGTGTTGACTCAGGGTTATTAATATCAGTCCATACTTGAACGATATTTGGAAAATCATCATTATTTGTTAATTGCACACTACGCTCTTTAGCGTCACTAGGATAAATAACCCGAGTATTTGTCACGACTACACTAGCGCTAGCAGAAAAACTTAAAATAAATAGAGAAAACAAAAATAATTGACGAAAAGGCGATGATGAAATGTGCATATAATTTCCGTAAAACAAAAACGCTCACTCAGAATGCTGAGTGAGCTTAAAGCAGCTCAGCTACATATTACTTATAAGCAATCTGATACTGAATAGAACCAATGACTGTACCCGCTGTTGCATTACCTGCTACAGAAACATACTGGACAGCAAAATCATGACTACCAGTAGACTCCCCAGCAGCGACACTTAAGCCAGAAGCAGCAGCACCAGCGCTAACATCTATTGCATTACCACCTACAGCATCTAAAATCTGAAGCTCTACATTATTTGCTGAACCAAAGTTTTTTAAATTACCTTTTGCGGTGACATCATTACCAAAGAACACAGTTTTAATTGGTAATGCTTCAGAACCATTTACGGCGCAGCCACTCACTGAAATAGTGAATGGTGTTTCCCCAGCGACAGATCCGGGGTCCTTTAGATCAGTTTTTGATACCAATGGCAGCAAAACAACTGGTCCATTGACGTTACCACTAAGATCAACTTGACACGTTTGTTCTGTCACTTCCCCACTGAAGCTAATGGTATTGTTAGCCTGTGCATTAGCTCCCAAAAGAGCACTTAAAGCTAAAACTGATAAAGTTAACTTGTTCATCTGAAATCCTATTTCTGTTACTGCATGGAAATATTTATATATTTACTCTTCAAAGCCGAGTACACAATAACAACCACAACAGCAATCAAATATAGGAATAGACTCGCCATCGTGTAGGAAATTTCCGACGAAAGATTTTTAAAGTAAAGAATGGGAAAGGCGATTCTAAATATTAAAATCGCTTTTTAAAAATTAATACTTAATTATAAATAATAGACAGAATTGACGTATTACTATCAAGTCTATAAATAACTAACTTATTGATTTGTGCTAACTTACTAGCAAATACTTTATTGTCATGATTAAGCATATCACTTAGCAATACTTCAAGATGTATATCCTGTGAAATGAATTTCTCACTTTTTTGGTTATAACAAGAAATGGTAGATAGATCGGAGTAGCAACTTGGTTCTGCTATCTCACCTTGAAAAGAAAGAGTTCTAAACTCAGTTTTTGCTATCACGTTACAGCTTATCACCGCGCTCAACATGACTGTAGTTACGCCGAATAACGATACCTTTAACATCTCATCACCCATTTCGATTTGTAGGACACCTCCTAACTATCGACCAAGATTGGATGTTTTGAAGTATATTTACTGGCAATAAATGTACTTATTGATAAGTTAAAAATTTATAACTAACTAATCACACTTATCTAGCTTAAAACACTACTCATTCATATAAAAATGTCATGGCAAGAATAAGCATTTAAAAAAAACAGTAGTCAGCACAGGTTTGGTTAAGGTCAACCGCTATACTATTCTTCCACTGCGCATAGAAGATTGTTGATACATTGCGGGGCAGCAACCATCGCACTTGGCTATCGTCTTGAAAATAATGAATATTATTTTTTAAGCAGCTCTATTAAAACTCTCGTCTCGAATTGACATTGAATAACTTCAGATCCCAATGTGTAGCTGAGTTTTAAGTCAGCATTATCAAAAGCGATACCCTTGCAAACTAACCAAAACAAGCTCTGCTGACATACTTCGACGCCCCCATTGACACGAAATGCAGTACCCCAACCAGATTCTGATGATAGGGCTAACTTAGTGATCATTGAGAACATAACTTCCCACCTTTGTAAGCATTAAAAAAAACGCATAATGAGTATCTATCGTAAATTGGCGGGTATCCCTTCTAACTTAAATGCTTTCCTTGGTACATAATCCATCGCTACCCGACCAAATCTTCCGTGCTCAATATCCATATCAACTTTGCTTAAGGCGATACTCAAAATGCGGAGGAACAAACCGTTCGATAATAAGCATCGAAAATAACTTTCGAATTGAGGCTCAAAAGTTAGCGATATATTAACTATTTATAACGGCTCTAAATGTAGGATAAATCCGATGTCTTGTGGTGAAATCAGCCATAGTCGCGTACGTTTCTATACGATTGAGCTTTATAGCTATAGCGAAATTCACTTTAAATAGCGCGATTAAATCCATTCTTTCTCCCATAAAAAAACCTGCCGCAGCAGGTTTTTTTATGGCTAAGTTAAAATCACTTTACACGTGACGCAACTTAGGCTTCCATACAAGCTTTTAGCTTGTTCATGGCATTTTTCTCAAGTTGGCGAATACGTTCGGCCGACACTTGATAAGTCTCTGCAAGTTCTTGCAGTGTGGTTTTATCGTCATCTAACCAACGGGCGCGCAGAATATGCTGGCTACGTTCATCTAAGGTTTTGATGGCCGATAATAAACGACCTTGAGCATTCGATTCCCAGTTGTCGTTTTCAATATTTTCCGCTAAATCCGATGAATGATCTTCCAAATAATGAACGGGGGCAAAATCATGCTCCTCGTCTTGATCATTGGTTAAATCAAATGCCGGATCTTGCGCTGCCATACGTGATTCCATTTCGGTCACATCGGCCTTAGACACACCTAAATTTTCAGCCACCATAGTGACTTCTGCATCGCTGAACCAACCTAAGCGTTTTTTCGCTTTACGGATATTAAAGAACAACTTACGTTGTGCTTTAGTGGTCGCGACTTTAACAATGCGCCAGTTTTTCAGCACATATTCATGAATTTCAGCTTTGATCCAGTGCACAGCAAAAGACACAAGACGCACGCCAACATCGGGATCGAAGCGTTTAACCGCTTTCATCAAGCCTATGTTGCCCTCTTGGATCAGATCTGCCTGTGGCAAACCATAGCCTGAATAGCCTTTAGCAACGTGCACTACAAAACGTAAGTGCGACATAATCAGTTGCTTCGCAGCTTGTAGATCACCAGTTTCCTGTAAACGCTTGGCTAACTCATACTCAGCCTCAGCGTCCAGCATGCTGATGCTAGTCACTGAATGGATATAAGCTTCTAGACTACTGGCGCCCTGTGGGACTGTCAGTG
Source organism: Shewanella sp. S23-S33 (assembly GCF_043359565.1). NCBI lineage: Bacteria > Pseudomonadati > Pseudomonadota > Gammaproteobacteria > Alteromonadales > Shewanellaceae > Shewanella > Shewanella sp. S23-S33. The sequence continues at coordinate 23,786 of NZ_JBHFFD010000043.1, forward strand.
CCATTGATTGCGTTTGAAAGGTCATTCGCTCTCCTACATTTATCAGACTACTTAACGAGTGCATTCTTAGGTTCAACAACAAAATACCCTAAGAATAAGCTCACGAACTATCGGCTAATTGACAGAGTATGTCAACCTCAGCTCGTTTGCGGATACCCTTTTTACCTCGCTGAAGTAGACATTGCAAGTGAACAAAAGTTCATTCCTCAGCATTTTTTTCGTCACTTTTTTTAGTTTAATCGACTGATTATTATGAAGGTTCAATCGACCGTAAATGCTGACGTACAGACAAATACGAACCTAACCAACCTAAAAATGAGGCAAGTCCAACCAATTGCAGCAGTTCAATAAAAGTGAGTGATTTCATTTCAAGCTGACTGCCATACAAGCCTAAAAGCTCGGCAAGGGCGGAATCGAGATACCACACTAATAAGTTGATGATAAGCCAAGCCAATATGCCGCCAATAACTCCGTACCAAATCCCTGTGTAGAGAAATGGACGCTGGATAAAGGCTTCAGTTGCTCCGACTAGCTTCATCACTTCAATTTCGCTGCGCCGATTCATAATTGCCAAGCGAATCGTATTACCTATCACTAAGACCACTGCCAGCACAAGTAATGCAGCAATCGCCATCACAGTGCGTTCGAGTAGACGCACTACTGCCTGTAACCGTTCTAACCATTCAATATCTAAGCGGCCAAAGCTAATCTCAGGCTCGCGCTCTAGTTTAGTTAAGAGTTCACGGGCGCCCACCGGCGTTGAGTAACGCGGCGTAGGCATGACAGTAATAACCGCTGGCAAAGGATTTTTATCTAAATAGGCCAAGGCCTCACCAAACCCAGATAAGCGTTGGAATTCTTCTAGCGCTTGATTTTTATCAATATATTGCACTTTATCCACTTCGGGATATGTCCGAATGCGAGTCAGCAGGCTCTGAATCGTTTGTTCACTACGATTATCGTCGATAAACAAGGAGATCTCTGCCGCGCTGTTCCAGGAACTGGTAATGGTCTCGGCATTTTTAACTAACACTTGCAATGCTGCAGGCAAACTTAGGCTCACACCTAAGACAGCCATGGTCATCACAGAGGATATTGGGTTGCGCCAGAGCTCTCCCATGCTCGCCATTGCTTGCTGCGCATGGCGAATAAAAAACATCACAATCCGACCAGACAAAGGCAGCTTGCTGCGAGTTAATTTTGCGCTATCGCTCATTGCCCTTCACCTCTGTTCGTCGGTGCACTGCGAGTGTGCACATTAGGATGCAACTCTTGTGCACCTAACATACGGCCCTGTTTGAGGGTAAAAGTGCGATATTTCATTCGTGCGATAAGACCTAAATCATGGGTGGCGATTAATACGCTGGTTCCCGCATCATTAAAGGTTTCAAACAGACGCAAAATATCCATAGATAATTTAGGATCTAAGTTACCCGTAGGCTCATCGGCGAGCAGTAAGGGCGGCTTGTTCACTATCGCACGGGCAATGCCAACACGTTGCTGCTCACCGCCGGACAACATAATCGGGTTATGCCGCTCCTTGCCATATAAACCCACCATGTCGAGGGCACCCGCAACACGCTTACGGATTTCACCGTGTGAGAATCCCTCAATCACCAGTGGTAAAGCCACATTGTCGAACACACTTCGGTCCATCAATAGGTGATGGTTTTGGAAAATCATCCCGATATTGCGGCGCAAATAAGGCACATGTTTAGGGCTGACTTTAGCGATATCGTGACCGTTAATCGCGACGCGCCCCGTTGTTGCCCGCTCGATTACCGTGATTAATTTCAACAGCGTACTTTTACCCGCCCCCGAGTGGCCGGTTAAAAATGCCATTTCACCTTGCTGTAGATGAAAATTCACATCCTCCAGCGCCATTTGGCCGCCAGGATAAATCTTACTGACCTGCTGAAAATCAATCATAAATTAGCTATCCGCTTTTTCTTGAGTGAACAAGGCATCGATAAATTCTTTCGAATTGAAGGTACGCAAATCGTCAATTTGCTCACCCACACCTATGTAACGGATCGGAATATTAAACTTATCAGCAATCGCAAATACCACGCCGCCCTTAGCCGTTCCATCTAACTTGCTGATGGTAATACCCGTTACACCTACGGCTTCCTGGAATAATTGTGCTTGGCTAATCGCGTTTTGCCCCGTGCTCGCATCTAATGTCAGCATGACCTCATGTGGCGTATCTGGGTCGAGTTTCTTCATCACTCGCACGACTTTCTTCAATTCTTCCATCAAGTGCGCTTTATTCTGTAAACGACCAGCAGTGTCGGCAATCAATACATCCACTTTACGCGCCTTGGCTGCTTGCAAAGCATCGAACAACACAGAGGCACTATCAGCACCTGTATGCTGGGCAATCACTGTAATATCATTACGTTGACCCCAAACCTGTAGCTGCTCAACCGCTGCAGCACGGAAGGTATCACCCGCGGCTAACATGACTGACTTACCTTGGCTCTGATATTGTTTGGCCAATTTACCAATAGTGGTAGTTTTACCCACGCCATTAACGCCAACCATTAAGATAACAAATGGGCCATTAGCATTGTCTGGTACTAACGGGATAGCGACGGGATCGAGTGTTTTTTGCAACTCATCCCGCAGCAATTCATATAAAGCTTCGGCATCTTTAAGCTGCTTACGTGAGGCATGCTCTGTCAAATTCTTGATTAATCGCGTAGTGGTTTCGACACCAACGTCGGCGATTAATAATTGTTCTTCGAGTTCTTCAAACAGATCGTCATCGATTTTCTTGCCGCGAAATAGGCCGATAAAACCACTGCCGATATTCTCGCTGGTACGCATTAAGCCACGTTTCAGGCGAGCAAAGAGCCCTTCCTTAACGGGTCTAGCCTGCGGCTCAGGTTGTAATTCAGCAACTGCTACAACAGTTTGCTCAATTTCAGCTTGTTGCTGGACTAAAGCCTCTGCTTGCTCACGTGCTAGTGCTGCGCCAGCAAGTTGTTCTGCCGCTAAGGCTTCAACAGCATGCTGTTCGGCGGCCAAACGGGCAAGTTCCGCTGCGAGTAATTCTGCTTCTAGCTGAGCGGCAACTACACGCGCCGCCTCTGCTTGAGCTAATTGCTCTGCGGCGGCTTGCTCAACCGCTAACTGCTGTTCTGCCAATTGTTCTGCAATGCGTTGCTCTGCTTCTAACTGTGCTTCGGCTAACTTCTCTGCAGCATGCTTTTGTGCACTAAGTTGTTCAGCAGCCAAACGTGTCGCTTCAGCTTGCTGATTAGCAAAATGCAACGATTCAATTCGGGCATGCTCAAGGGCGAATTGCTCGGCTTCGGCTTTTGCCTGTGTTTGTTCGGCCGCTAACTGTTCTGCAGCCTGTTTTTCAGCATGAGCTTCGGCCTCGATGACCCCTTGTGACTCTACTTGTTCCGGCGCTACACACTGTGCTGCATCAGTATCTTGTGTTGGAGTAACAACTGGCGTTTCAGCGACGACCTCATCTTGTGACTTATCTTTACGAAACCAAGAGAAAAAACCTTTCTTTGCCATGTGTGATTCCAGCGCTCTACTTCAGTATTGAATTTTGAATAAGACCCTGATGTTATACCAGATTGCCTCGGCAATTACGCCCAAAAAGTCGGCAATTAGCTAAGCTCAGTTAGCCTTCTCACCTTTTAGTGAGACTTTGATATAAAATAGCGGCCTTTATTAAGGTGGCACAGTCTACCACTTTCTTTCTTCAGGCAAAATCACGGGGGCACTTTGGTTAATCATCGAACGGTCAAAAATAATGTGACCAAGGGTCAAACAGCCAAAAATAAACCCGGCAGTGGACAAGTGCGGATCATCGCAGGCCAATGGCGCTCGCGTCGTCTACCTATCCAAGATCTCGAAGGTTTACGCCCGACGACAGACAGGGTTCGCGAAACACTCTTTAATTGGCTGGCTAATGATTTAGTCAATGCACGTGTACTCGACTGTTTTGGCGGTAGTGGCGCTTTAGCTCTCGAAGCCTTGTCCCGCTATGCCAGTTTCGCCAAAATTATCGAGTTGCAACGCGGCGCAGCCATGCAATTAAAAGAAAATCTACAAACCCTTAAATGCGATAAGGCCGAAGTGCTCAATGCTGATACGTTAGTGGTACTGCAAAGGGGATGCGAGCAAGGTTTCGATGTGGTGTTTATCGATCCACCCTTTCGTAAGGGATTGGCAGAAAAGACGATTCAACTGCTAGATACTCAAGGTTGGCTCAATGATGGTGCGCTGATTTATGTCGAAATCGAGTCTGAATTGCCGCAACTTGCTATCCCTTCTCGCTGGCACGCCTTAAAAGAAAAGAATGCAGGGCAAGTGAGCTACCGTTTATATCAATATCACTCAGAAACCACTGTTGAGCCCATCGAAGATGAAAACCATGCCCTTATTAATTAACTTAGGTAAAGCCATCACTCTGATTGCTTGGTTGATGATGGCCTACAACTTAGTCATCCCCTTTGAAGGCAATGTGGCGATTACTTTAAATATCCTGTTTGCCATTACCTGCATGATGCATTGCTTCCAAGTCGCGATTTTCCACATGCTGTTTAAGACCTTGCTGCCATTAACGCAACAAGATTATCTACAAGTGTTTATCTTCGGAATTTTCAGCCTGTTAGCTTATCGGCAACGGGTGATGACTCAAGCGAATTAACCGAGCACTCAGACACAGACAGCAAAAAAGCCCTCTATTGAGGGCTTTTTAATAGCTATCAATTAAGAAACTTAATCGCTAAACCTTATCCTTTTGGATATGGGTGTGCTACGCCTTTATGGCAGTCAACACAGGTCTTTCTCGCGTCAGGTTCTTTCTTGAAGTTATTTGAGTGCATTCTTACAGCCATTTTACTCATAGTTTCTGGCTGATTTTCGTAAATACGAGTGTGGCAATGCTGACAGTTAGCAGAATCGTTAGCACGGAAATAATTCAGCGCTTTATCCGCTTGTTCTTTACGATTTTCATCTAACCAGGCTTGAGTGTTAAAGCCATCAATTGTCATGAAACCATATAAATCTTTAGATACGATGATTTTTTTGATCAAATAATCGACTGGACCATGGGGTAAGTGACAGTCTTGACACTGAACCGTAATCCCCGCTTTGCCGCCGCCATGGGCAGAAGCCAACACTTCATCCTTCAGCGAATGATTGCTATGGCAAGACATACAGAACTCATCTGTACTGGTCGCGTGTAATGTTTGTTGAGTGGTAAAGTACCCCACAACACCCACTACAATACCGACGACCAGTAGCGCCAGGATTGAATATTTCGCGCTAGGTTTAAATAGTGCACGCCAGTTCATCACTCTATCTCCAAAATTGTCAAAATTAGTTTTTATAAGACTAGTTTATGCTCTTTCATTTATTAGAAATTTGATTTTAAGCCGAAATTTGCTGATTAAATTAACCTTAAAAGCGCAAAATGAGACTTAGCTCTAACTATTTGGACGTCATTTGGTAAAAACCGCTAGCTGAACTGTGATGCACTTTAACTAAAGCTAATGCAATCACCCGATAATCGCAAGTTACCGATTTTTTATAGTTAGGTTTTCCCTTGATAATCTAGAACTAGAAATTTATTTTCTAGAAAACAGAAATGTGATCACGCCAATGTTTATTGCACCTTAAGAGTGAAGCAGAAATAAATGGTAAAACGCAGGTAAGCCGAATAATACTGTTCGAAATGAAACTTTCTACGATCAATTTGAGTCTCTTAAAATACGCAGTCATATTCATGATAAGCCCGTTGAAGGCAAAACTTCGAGTCAGAGATTTTATTTGCTAATTTAGATTAATTAGATATTCAAATTGAGGCGTTAACTGAAATGTGAGTTAAATCATTACAGCTAAACATCGCTATGCTAGAATCGAGCAGTTCATCATTTGGAAGACTTATGCATCACACACTCGGTCGTTATTTTTTAGTCATATTCACTCTACTCGCACTCGTCGGGCAAAGTGTCGTGTCTAATGGTCACGCCATAGTGCCACACACCATGGATATGAGTGCGATGAATCATGAGGTTTCCTCCCAAATGCACCACGCTACAATGATGCAGATGGACACGGAGAACAGTTCTGACTCACATTCAATGGCCAACACGGATTGCTGCAACGATAAAATGCTTCCCGGCGCGAAACAGCATTGCTGTGATGGCACCACATCATGTTCAAATGATTGTGGTCATTGTTTGACGATTTCAGTCGCTGGCACTCTATTCAGCCCACACCTCTGGCCAAGTGTGAGCATGAGCGATACTGCAATGGCCACTCCTATGCCTCATTTCCACTCTATCTCTTTGTCTTCGGCCTTTAAACCACCGATAGCCTAGCTCTACTTTGTGCTTATTGGGCAAATAAACCCTTAAAAAAAGCCAAACGACCAAGCTAAAACGACAATGCTGTTAGCCCTAAGCTAACGCCCTATTTAGCCGTTTATTGTGGTGCCTTATCATTAAATCGTGCACCCGAGTCTAGCAAAACGTTGATTACTGAGCCGAATGCCAAATTGTGGCATCAATTCGTCTATCGAAGCGAACCGCTTTGATCCACTGTGCTCACTGACGTTTATGCGCTCGTATTCGGCCGTTAATCCGATGGAGTGAATAATATGAAAACACTAACTAATCTCGCCTTAATCACATTCTTGCTGACCAGCACAAGCGTGTTTGCGACGGCCGCGCCGCACGCACATCAACACGACAATGCCAATCCACAGGAACAAGCACATACCCATGTTTGCCCTATGCACCCTGAAGTGACTGGCAGCAAAGAGGATACTTGCCCTCAATGTGGTATGAACTTAGAGCCAAAGGCAATAGAAGCAAAACCGGCTGAAGGTGCGGCAAAAAACGCCCACAAACACCACTAAGCTAGGCTGGAGATGAGGCATATGAATTCATTTAAAACCGTAAAAAAGCAGACCCCTAAAGCCGTACTGATCTTGAGTAGCTTACTCTTAGGTACGCCTTGGTTGAGCCATGCCCAACTGGCGAGCACACAAGAGCCCGTGGCGACCGAAGCTGCAGTAAATTCTGCAACAGCGCCTAAAAATAATTCGTTAAATCAAGTAAAAACCTACACTTGCCCTATGCATCCCGAAGTACTCAGCCATGAGCCTGGTCGCTGCCCTAAGTGCAATATGTTTTTAGTTGAGAAACAAGATACCGCAAACTCTGCGGCCGAGCATGCACAGCATCAAGTCGCAGATCACCAAGCCTCTGAGCATGGACAAATCTTGGCAGCGAAAGCTTCGAGCCAGGTATTCGATACCCCAACACCTAAGGCCGACAGCTTAGTTAAAGCCCAAAACCACGTGACAACAATCAAGTACGTTTGCCCTATGCATGCTCACATCATCAGCGATGTGCCCGGCACTTGCCCTATCTGCGGCATGAACTTAGAAAAAGTCGAAACGGGCGGCAATACCCAAGAAATCAATATCAATGTTTCCGGCAGTATGCAGCAAGCGCTGGCACTCAAAGTCGCCAAGGTTGAACGCGACACACTGTGGAAATTTGTCGAAACCGTCGGTCAAATCGATTACGACGAAAGCCAGATCACCCATATCCATGCCCGCGTCACTGGCTGGATTGAAAAACTGATGATCAAATCCGTGGGCGATACCGTTAAGAAAGACCAGCTTATCTACGAGATCTATTCCCCCGATTTAATTAACGCCCAAGATGACTACCTGCTCGCCATGGACACCGCCAAAGCAAACGGCCAAGGCCGCTACAAAGATTTGGTGCGCAATGCGGGTTTACGCTTATCTTTCCTTGGTTTTAACGACAGGCAAATCAAACAATTAGCAGAGTCACATCAAACCCAGTATCGCGTACCTTTCTACGCCAAAGAGGATGGCATAGTTAAAGCCCTCGACGTTCGTGATGGCATGTACATTCAGCCTTCGACCGAAGTCATGTCCCTAGTGGATCTCTCTAAGGTATGGGTGATTGCCGATGTATTCGAGAATGAGCAAAGCTGGATTGCTAAAGGTCAAAAGGCCGAAATTGCCGTTCCCGCCATGAATATCAGTGGCATCGAAGGCACGATCGATTACATCTACCCTGAGCTTGACCCAGTCACTCGCAGCCTGCGAGTTCGAGTGGTTCTCAACAATGCCGACGTAGATTTAAGACCTAAAACCCTCGCGAAAGTCTCGCTATTCGGTGGCCCGAATAAAGATGTGCTCGTGATCCCGCAGGAAGCTTTAATTCAGACGGGTAAAGAAAACCGCGTGATCGTCAAACAAACCGATGACAGCTTTACCGCCAAGGCCGTCACAGTCGGCATGATGAGCCAAGGTAAAGCCGAGATTATTTCAGGCCTGAATGAAGGTGAACGGGTGGTGATTTCGGGGCAATTCTTACTCGACTCCGAAGCCAGTCTCAAGGGCAGCTTAATGCGTTTAAGCAGCGGTCATCAGCACTAGGAGCGCGTTATGTTGAAATATATTATCGAGGCGTCAATCAGGCAGCGATTGATGGTGCTGATTATCGCCATCATGATCACTGTTTGGGGCGTACAGGAGCTGCGCAAAACGCCGCTTGATGCGCTGCCGGATTTATCCGACGTACAAGTGATCATTAAAACCCCTTACCCGGGCCAAGCGCCAAAATTGGTTGAGGAACAAGTGACTTATCCCTTGTCGACCGCCATGTTAGCTGTACCTGGCGCCAAAACCGTACGTGGTTATTCCATGTTCGGCGACTCCTATGTGTATGTGATTTTTGAAGATGGCACCGACATCTACTGGGCACGCTCGCGAGTGCTCGAGTACCTGAGTCAAATTAGCAGCCGTTTACCCCAGGGCGTACAACCTTCACTCGGTCCCGATGCATCCGGTGTCGGTTGGGTGTATGAATATGCGCTGGTCGATCGTTCTGGCAATTTAGATTTATCGCAACTCAAAAGTCTGCAGGATTGGTATCTCAAGCTAGAGCTGCAAAGCGTGGCAGGCGTGTCTGAAGTTGCCACCGTCGGCGGCATGGAGCAAACCTATCAGATAGTGCTTGAGCCCGATAAAATGGCGATCTATAAACTCGATATCGCCAGCATTAAACAAGCGATCGATAAAGCTAATAGCGAAGCTGGCGGCTCAGTGATCGAAATGGCCGAAGCCGAATACATGGTGCGCGCCAAAGGCTATCGCCAGACGCTAGAGGATTTTCGTGAAATTCCCCTTGGTATCACCAGCCCTTCTGGTACAGGTTTATTACTCAAAGATGTCGCCACTGTGCGCAAAGGCCCAGCCTCACGCCGCGGCATAGCCGAACTCGACGGTGAAGGTGAAGTCGTTGGCGGAATTGTGGTGATGCGTTACGGCGAAAACGCCTTAGCGACGATAGATGCGGTGAAAGCTAAACTCGAAGAACTCAAAGCGGGCCTGCCCGATGGGGTTGAGATTATCCCAACCTATGACAGATCCCACTTGATTCTTAAGTCCGTCGACAACTTGTTTAGCAAGGTCGTCGAAGAAATGTTGGTGGTTGGCTTAGTCTGCTTACTGTTTTTGCTGCATGCGCGCTCCACACTCGTGGCCGTGATAACCCTGCCGCTATCCATCCTTATCGCTTTTATCGTGATGAATAAGATGGGTGTGAACGCCAATATCATGAGCCTTGGCGGCATCGCCATTGCTATCGGCGCCGTGGTGGATGGCGCGATTGTGATGATCGAAAACCTGCACAAACATTTAGAACATTTCAAAGCCGAACATGATCGCGAACCCGATACTAAGGAGCATTGGCGCATCGTCACCGAAGCGTCGATTGAAGTCGGCCCTGCGTTATTTTTCTCATTGATTATTATCACCTTAAGCTTTGTGCCTGTGTTTGCACTCGAAGCGCAGGAAGGTCGATTATTCGCGCCACTGGCCTATACCAAATCCTTTGCTATGGCCGCTTCCGCATTATTAGCAATCACATTAGTGCCAGTCTTAATGGGCTATTTTATTCGGGGAAAAATTCCGAGTGAGCATAAAAATCCCATCAGTCGCGTGCTGATCGCTTTATATAAGCCATCGCTTAATCTGGTACTTAGGTTTCCTAAAATCACCTTAGCATTAGCGTTGATTGCCTTAGTCAGCGCTTGGTATCCGATGACGCGCATGGGCAGTGAGTTTATGCCCGAGTTAGAAGAAGGCGATTTACTCTACATGCCAACCGCGTTACCAGGACTCAGTGCGGGCAAAGCCGCCGAAGTGTTACAGCAAACCGATCGTTTGATTAAAACCGTCCCCGAAGTCGCCCGCGTATTTGGTAAGGTGGGCCGCGCCGAGACTGCGACCGATCCCGCGCCGTTAACTATGCTCGAAACCACCATCATGCTTAAACCCCATGAAGAATGGCGCGAGGGTATGACCTTAGATGGCATCATCGCTCAACTGCAACAAACGGTGAAAGTGCCGGGTATCACGAATGCTTGGGTTCAACCCATCAAAACCCGTATCGATATGCTCTCGACTGGGATAAAAACCCCCGTTGGCATTAAGATCACCGGCGCCGATGTGAACGAACTACAAAGCCTAGGAGCAGAAATAGAGGCCATTCTCAGTAGAGTGCCACACACTAAGTCGGCCTATGCCGAACGCAGTGGCGGCGGGCGTTATATCGATATCACCCCCAAACTCGATGTGGCTGCACGTTACGGTATGTCATTGCAGGATATTCAAGATGTAGTACGTTACGCCATTGGCGGTATGGATATTGGTGAATCGATACAAGGGGCTGAGCGTTATCCCATCAACCTACGTTATCCCCGTGAGCTACGCGATAATATCGAGAAGCTACGTGAACTCCCTGTGATCACTAAATCGGGAAATTACCTGCCACTGCGAAATTTAGCGGATATCGAAATCACCGATGGCGCACCTATGCTCACCAGTGAAAATGGTCGCTTAATCTCTTGGGTGTTTATCGATATTGAAGGCACGTCTATCGGTGAATACATTACTACTGCCAAGCAAGCATTAACTGCCGAACTTAAAGTGCCCCCGCGCTACAGCTATACCTTCGCAGGCCAGTATGAATATATGCAACGGGTAGATGCAAAACTGAAGCAAGTGATCCCTATGGCCTTAGGTGTGATATTCATCCTGTTGATGATGACATTTGGCTCTACTTTGCAGGCGAGTATTATCATGCTCAGCCTCCCATTCGCGCTGGTCGGCAGCACTTGGCTATTGTATCTACTGGATTACAACATCTCAGTCGCCGTCGCAGTCGGTATGATTGCGTTGGCGGGCGTTGCCGCGGAGTTTGGGGTAATCATGCTGATTTACCTTAATAATGCCATTAAGCACAGGCAAGAGAAGAATAACTATCATACAGTAACCGATCTCAAAGAAGCCTTAATTGAAGGTGCTGTTATGCGTATTCGCCCCAAAGCGATGACAGTCGCCACTATCTTTTTTGGCCTACTGCCCATTATGTGGGGCGCAGGATCGGGTAACGATGTGATGCAGAAAATTGCCGCACCTATGGTCGGCGGCATGGTTACGGCCCCATTACTGTCACTGTTTGTACTACCCGCGCTTTATCTACTGATTTATTCGCGTAAATTAAAGAAAGACGCAGTTCAGTAATAACACATACATAAAAAATCCCCCAAACCGAAATAGTCTGGGGGATTTTTTATTCAACGGTCTTTAAAGAGAGTTATTTATTCGTGCTAACAAACAAAGGGTTAGAATAGAACCACAGGTCGTTATAGTTACGATCATTAATCTTGTTATACCAAGCCTGAACCGATTCATCTTCGGCTTGATTAATCACAGCTGATTTTAAAGGATTACCTTTTTCCGTGAGATTAGCTTGGTTGTAATCTAGATTAGTACCGCGCAAACGGAAATATTGAGGCTTATCAGCAATAAAGCTGTAGCTCATGCTGTAGTAGCCATCAGCATCTTTTTGCCAATCAGCACTGGTAAAAGTCTTAACCACTAAGGTTGAATCGTTAGTTTCCTTTTCATATGCCGTTGTCCCCGCTTCAGCGCGCGGACCCACATTGCCCGCAATCAAGTCGATGTGGTGTACACCAGGGTTAATGCCGGCATAAACTTCATTACCTATATCCGACTCTTTATTATTCAAGGCCGGACTTTTAAAGCGAATAGTGAGCGTTAACTTGTCGCCCGCTTTCGCTACCAAGGTTTGCCCCATAGTGACACTATTCTTATTGCTACTTTCGAGCTTAAAATCCAAGGCATCAATCAAATCGCCAAACACAGAAAAGCTATTACCTGAGCGTAACCCCTTCAAAAGCGCCGTGGTATCTTGACCATCGACCCAAGTGTAGCTTTTCGCATATTCACCGGGATAATAACTACTTGCATAAGGTGGGCGCGTTTTGAAATGGATATCTGAGTTACCCATATTCCAGATCTGGCGACCTTCGCCTAACAGCGCATCCCACCAACCGCCGACCTGCGCTACCACAGGGTCGACTCCACCATATACACCGCTACTGCGCTCAGCATAATCGCCGCGATTACCGCTAAATTGTCCGCCAACCAGACCTTCAACTAAAAAGAAGACATTGGGTGCAGCATCATTCAGTTCCCTTACATCTTTAATGGTATAGCTGGTTAAATAGCGACGAGGATGATTTAACATCCCATAGCTGCTATCGGGATAATGAGTCTCTAGCCATTTCAACGCCGCAACGGCATCTTCATGAGTCTGGTTTTGACGGGTATAACCCGCAGCATTCCAAGCGGCGATATCTTGGGGATCAAAGTCTGCAATGTCATTTTTACTACTAAATCTGTACTCGAAGGTTTTAATCGCCGACAAGACTTTAGCTTCATCACCTAAAATACCGATATTAAAGTGCTCATGGGTTGGCATATCCCACTCGAAACTCGAATAGGCAATTTTGCCCTCATAGTTAGGCATGGCCTTTTTTAGACCAGGCATTTCATACTGAGTTAATGCGTCGTAATAAAGCAAACCACCTACGTCGTTATCATCATTATCTTGACTGTTATTACGCATATGATTCGATAAGGAAACATAGTCTAAACCGAAGTCATCAAAGGCCCACTTCAGAATATCAGACTGGGTTTCGCGAGCATCCTGCGAAACTGCGGTGTGTACATGTAAGTCACCTTTTAACCAACGCCCAGTTGGTTCAATCGGTATGGGATTAGTATCGTCAGAGTCAGAATTACAACCCGATAGCACCACAAGAGACGATAACAAAACAGCATTTAGATTGATTACCTTACGCACGAATAACCTCTTTATATTCACAAGTAGAAACCTGAATATAAGTCGAATCACCATAATTACATGGGTATTCGCTATCCATAAAATAAGCCTCTAAGTTTATAGCGCTTATGTGTACCATTGACTCAGTGCCACGCAGAATTGACTCAATTCACTGCCGCAGGAAGGATCCCATCACATGACCAAGTCATTTTGTTTAACCATCAGCCAGATATGGCCGCAAGCACTTTCCCTTAAAACCCCATCACGCGCATTACTTGCCGCATTCGGTTTATGCTCTGCGCTCATCATTACAGCACCCGCCTTTGCCGCACCTGCAACTGGTGAATTCGTTGCCGACAAACGCTGTGAGCTATTTCAATCGAAAAATAAGCAGACGAATCCAGACCAATGGCAGAGCAACATTGGTGAGCGCTACCCTGTACTTGAAATCCTCGGCAATAGCGCTAAACCTGATTGGCTAAGAGTGCGCACCAATGCGGTGAAGTCTCCCATGCGTTGGATCAGCGGCGATTGTGGTCAATATCTATCTAATGTTGCTGGCAGCAATTTATCAACACCTGCAACGGCGGCGGAACCGGCGCAAACAACCACGGCATCGGACATCAAAGCAAAAAGCCGAGATAGCCTTAAAGAGCATGGTACCCCAGAGAAACGCCAAGGGAATCAATGTCAAATCGGTGGCGAATTCGATGCTAACGTGCTCGCATTAAGCTGGCAAAGCACCTTTTGTGAACTCTATGGCCGCCGTAAAGCCGAATGCCGCGCCCTCAGCCAAACGCCAGAATCGAGCCAATGGCAACACTTCAGCCTGCACGGACTGTGGCCGAATAAACAACAATGCGGCACGCGATATGGCTATTGCAGCACAGTCAAACTGCAACCGAATGATTTCTGTACTTATCCGGAGTTTGAACTGAATCCATCGGTGCGCAAAAATTTAGAAGAAGTCATGCCAAGCGCCCAATATGGCACCTGTTTAGAACGCCACGAATGGTGGAAACACGGCACTTGCCGTAACCAAGACCCTAACGAGTACTTTTTATTGGCAACCCAGCTGACCCAAGCGGTCAATGCCTCGGCATGGGTACAAAAATTTATCCATGACAACATAGGTAAGAGTGTCAGTAAAAGTGAGTTAAACCAAAGTTTTGATAGCAGCTTCGGTCAAGGCGCTCACACTAAAATGAGTCTTGAATGTGGCAAGGGATTACTGAGTGAAATCCGCATTAACTTGCCCGAAGTCATTAAAACCTCTGACTCTTTACCTAGCCTACTCGCCAAAGCCAATAAGGCCTCAAAAGGCTCCTGCCCTGAAACAATCATGATTGATAACGCTAATTAAACAAATAGTTAGGCAAATAAAAACGGCGATTTAGCGTCGCCGTTTTTAACCTTAATGACAGTCCTTAATATGGCTGTCACATCTGATTAAGCTTGATCACCGCAAAGGTAGCGCCTTGGGCGTCAGCAATGACAGAAAATCGTCCCACATCAGGGATATCACTAGGCGGAATGCACACTTGCGCGCCTAAGCTTTGGGCTTTCTCAGCAAACGCATCGCAATCCGCCACCACAAAATAGAGCAGCCAGTGGGGAGAAATATCGCCCCATTCAGGCATTATCGTCATCATACCGCCGATGGATTGACCATCAAGCTGCCATTCTGAGTATTCAATGTCAGGCATGTCACTTGGCATGTTGGTCCAAGGGAAGATTTTGCAGTAAAAGGCTTCTTCAGTACGCGGCTCTTTGCAAGCCAGCTCAACCCAGCAAAGGGTATTGAGTTCACCCTGACGGCGAGCACCTATGTGGTTCTTCGCTTGCCACAAAGCAAAGCGTGCGCCTTCAGGATCGCTGACCTGCGCCATCACGCCCGCATCACCCACAATATGCGGCCCCATGTGCACTTGGCCGCCCGCCGCTTGAATCGCTGCAATGCTGGCATCGATATCATCGACGGCAAAGTAGATACGCCAGTGGCTGGGGATATGTGCTTCCGACTCAGGGATTTGATACATGGCGCCTAAGTCATCTCCCGCTAAATTAAATAGCGAAAAGTGACCTTCAGGGATCGGCATTTCGACCGAGTTCCAACCAAATAACGCTTGGTAAAATGCTGTAGCCCCCTGCCAATCATGGCTTGCAAGTTCAACCCAACATGCATGTCCTTGTGCGTACTGAGTCATTTTCATTATCGGCTCCTTTGTTTTAACAATCATTCGAGTTAAGCCTGAGTTTGTATTTTTGTCCAGTATTCAGGTTAAAAAGATCTGTAAGACAAAACTCAACCGCTAAAGACAAAAAAGCCCTCACATGGAGGGCTTAAATCATCACAACAAATTAGGAATATTGCGGCAGTAAATTTGCCATCGCGAGCAGATGACATGCACCTGTGACTATGCCAAATAACACCACAAGAATAATCAGCGGTGTACCGCCTATCACTCTAAAACCTGTGCTATCGGGGAACAACTGCCGCGATTTATAGGCCATCAGCGCCGGGACGATTACCGCCCACACAGTTGCCGCTAATGCCGCAAAGCCAATCGCCACTAAGAAGCCGTCGGGAAACAGTAATCCTAAAATCGTTGGCGGCACAAAGGTCACTAACGCGGTTTTCATTCGGCCAGAGCGTGAATCATCAAAACCAAACAAATCAGCAAGATAATCGAACAGACCTAAGGTCACCCCTAAGAAAGATGAAGCCACGGCTAAGTTAGCAAACAGGGTCAACATACTGTTTAACCAGCTACTCGCCATCACCTCAGACAAAGCGCCCACCAACACACCCATATTGCCGCCTTGGGCAATAATGTCGATAAACTGGCTGCGGGGAATATTGCCCATAGTCGCCACTAACCAACAGACATAAATCACCAGCGCGATAAAGGTGCCGACGAAAATCGCCTTGATAATGGTGGAGGAATCTTTGCCGTAATACTTCACTAAGCTGGGGACGTTACCATGGTAACCAAAGCTAGCGAGACCAAAGGGCAGCGCCGCCCACAGATAAGGTGAAAAGCTGTTATTACCATCGGGTTCGAGCAACTTAGTCACATCAATTTCGATCAATAAATTGCCGATAGCGAGGAAGAAGGTAATGATCATACCGCCGAGCATAATCGTGGTAATCCGATCCACGGCTTTAGTACTGATCAACACTATGCTCGCCAATACTATGGCGAACACTAGCCCTGCCACACTTTGCGGTAACTCAATTCCCATGCCCTGCAAGCTGTGATTCACAATCGAACCACCGCCGCTGATATAGGCATAAGTCAAAATATACAACACAAAAGCGATAGAAACGCCGTTCACTATCCGCCAAAACTGCCCAAGAGTTTGCTTGCTTAAGGTATCGAAGCTAGCACCGGGTTCGAAATGTAAATTGGTTTCGAGCAACAATAAACCCGACATCAACATGCAAAACCAAATGCCCAATAACATCAAAATCGAATAGCCAAACCACATACCTGCACCGACCACCGGCAGAGAAAACATCCCAGCACCTACGGTCGTGCCAGCAATAATCATGGCACCACCGAGCAAGGACTTACCTGCGGGCTTATGCTTAGCCGCATTCATATGATTTGCCATTAAACTGTGTGCTCCGCGGTGACACTCGCCACTATCGTTTGTCTCACTGACGGACGTAATAAGCTATTGGCCTGATCTCGTATGCGATTGATATTGGACTTATCTTCACTATCCGCCAGATATCCCAATTCTTTAAGCTTCACGCTCAAAGTACCGTAGAGTTTTTTATCGTAGAACTCAGGCGCGGTAATACCATGTAAAGCCCCTAAACGCTGGGCGAGTAAATGGCTCTCAGACTCAAGTTCTGAGCGCTCCATTTTAGGTCTGTTCGCTAACAGATTGAAAATAATAGCGTAGCGTTGCAGAGTTTCACTCACTGAACTGGCTAACAACAATAATTGGCTTGAGTGCTCAGGCACGACAGTTAAGGTATCAGTCTCAACCACTAAATCTTGCCCAATCAGGAAATCCAGCACTTGCTCAACATAGGCTGGTAAGTCTTTAATTCCCATGAAGAGTTCGGCTTTTAGCAGTGGATAAAAATCGGCAACGATTGAAACCACTTGCTGGCGCAGGATCTGTTCATTATGGGTTAAACAACTCGCAATTAATGAAGGAACAATAAATAAGTGAATGATATTGTTACGATAGTAAGTCATAGACACAGCCTGACTCGCTTCAATAGACACTATTTCCCCTAAAGGATCGGCACTAACAACAAACTTGTTCAGCTCTAAACCTTGCTGCACTAAATGCTTACCATCACCTTCGGCAACAGATGTATAAGAAGTGTAAGGCACTTTTTTGAGTAGGGTCAGATACAAATCAAGCTGACGCTCCAGCAGACTACGTTCTAAGGCGTTTTGATCTGTCGCCAGTAAAACTAAGCTAGTCAAAGTCACAGAACTCGCGGCTGCGGCATCATTGATACGCGTCATCACCCGATTAGCCAGCACGTTTACCGCTGGCGTTAACCAACTTGGTTTCTGCTCGGGATCATCGGCCAACTCAGCACGCCAGTTTGGCGCACGCTCATTTAAGAAATTTTGCAGGGTAATAGGCTCGCCAAAATTCACATAACCTTGGCCAAAATTACCTAATTTGCGAATGGCACCGAACACCTGCCACACAGATTCTTTTTTCTTTTTCTTACCGCTTAACTCTTTATGGTAAGTCGCCACTTCCATCACATGGTCATAGCCTAAATACACAGGCACAAGTGTGACAGGACGTTCAATACCGCGCAGTACGCTGTTCATCGTCATGGCGATCATGCCAGTTTTCGGCGCCAACAGACGGCCAGTACGTGAACGGCCACCTTCGGAGAAGTATTCCACTGAATAACCTTTAGCAAACAGCTGATCTAAATACTCACGAAATACTGCGGTGTACAGCTTGTTACCATTAAAACTACGGCGGATGAAGAAGGCACCACCGCGACGGAACATAGGTCCCGCGGGCCAGAAATTGAGGTTAATGCCAGCAGCAATGTGCGGCGGAACCATGCCTTGATAATACAAAATATACGATAACAGTAGGTAATCCATGTGGCTACGATGGCAAGGCACATAAATAATTTCGTGGCCGTCGTGGTGCAGCTGGCGAACTTGCTCGGCACCTTTAATGTTGATCCCGCTGTAAAGCTTGTTCCACAGCCAAGTTAAGAAACGCTCAGCAATACGCACTAAACTATCTGAGTAATCGGCAGCGATTTCATCGAGATACTCAATAGCCGTCTCGCGCGCTTGGGTCTCAGAAATCTTTTTACTGGCGGCTTCTTCTTGAATCGCTTTGCGCAGCGACTCAGATTTGAGCAACGAATGAAACAGTGCTTGGCGGTTTGGCAGCACAGGCCCTGTCATTACCTTACGTTGACGACGGAAATGCACGCGCGCAACCCGTGCTAACTTATGGGCAATCCCCATGTCGGTGCCATGTTCGTCAGCCATGTAACGCAGGGATACGGCATTCGAAAACTGCACGAAGTTATGTCGACCTAAGAACAGAATCATCAAGCACTTGCGTAGCCAAGTCGGGTTTTCCCGCTCAAATACGGCCGCCTTCATAGTGTCGTCTTCTTTCCCTGGCGTTCGACCCCAATACAAGCTCACGGGCACAAGTTGAATATCCAATTCAGGACGTTCCTTATGCACGGCTAACAAACGCATAAAGCATTCGAGGAAAGGCTCATTACCAGCACGTTCGCCAAACAGTGGCTTACGTCCTTGAAGACAGACAACCCGAGGCGCAATCACACCATTAGCCACTAGAGGCTCATAAGGGCTTGGTAAGCCTAACTTAGCCGTTATTTCGCTCAAAGCAGCGATGTCACTGAGGGATTCTGTTTTCATCACATAAACAAGGGGTCTGGAAGCATCCAGATTCAGATCGGCAAAGGGATCCTGAGGCACCACAATAGTGTGCACTAAGTGTTTTTGGATCCAACGTAATGATTTCAACCAAAGAGAGTCGTGTTTAGGCATTATTCTTATGCAATTAAGTGCGTTTACTAGCCCGATAGAATACCAGACTATGGGCAATATTCGCTAATTCTCTCCAACATAGCTAAAAAGTGGTTAATACTTGCGCTGCAAATAATACTGTATATACTAACAGTAACTGTATAGAAAAACAGGAAACACCATGAGACCTTTGACGCCACGCCAAGCTGAAATTTTAGAGCTAATTAAACGAAATATTGCCGATACTGGCATGCCACCCACTCGGGCAGAAATCGCAACCCGTTTAGGTTTTAAGAGCGCCAATGCGGCTGAAGAACACCTTAAAGCGTTGGCGAAAAAGGGCTGCATTGAGATCATGCCTGGCACATCTCGGGGCATTCGTCTGCCTGCGGAAATCGAAGATTTGACTGAAACAGGTTTACCGCTCATCGGCCAAGTGGCCGCAGGTGAACCTATCCTCGCCCAAGAACATGTTGAACAGTACTACCAAGTCGACCCAAGCATGTTCCATCCCGCCGCCGATTTTTTACTGCGAGTAAAAGGCGACAGCATGAAAAATATCGGCATTCTCGAAGGTGATTTACTGGCAGTTCATAAAGTAGAACAAGCTAGAAATGGTCAAGTGGTTGTCGCTAGAGTCGATGACGATGTCACTGTTAAACGTTTCGAAAAAAAAGGTAATGTGGTCTATCTACATGCCGAAAATGAAGATTACTCCCCGATTAAAGTGGATTTAGGCTTCCAAAGTTTAACAATTGAAGGACTCGCCGTCGGTGTGATCCGTAATGGAGATTGGCTATGAATAAACTACTTGGCAATGCCCCCCGCCATCCGGGCTTGTGGCTCGATGAAGTCCGTGATGCCGACTATGACTGGCACCATGCGCCTATCGCCTGCATGCCAACTAAGACTCAAGGTCGCCAAGAATTAATTCATCTGAGTGCACAACTCGCTCAGTTAAGCCAACAGGGCCGTTGGTTAGTGCTCATCAACCCACCAAGTATTGGCTACAAGCAAACGCTCGCTAACGCGGGTGTGCGTATGGATAGAGTTTTGCTGGTACATGCTAAAGATGAAGTCGAAACCCTGTGGGCGATGGAAAAAGCCCTGACAAGTGGTACGTCCAGTGCAGTCATTACTTGGACTCAATCATTAGATGCGCGGGATAATCGACGCCTACAAATCGTGGCTAAAAGTGCCAGAGCTATGGGCATAGTGCTTGAAGACGTAAACAGTCACTTACATGCAGACGTACGTATTGAGCAAGGCAATCTCTTCGGCCAGCAATCTTTTTTTAGCGCTGTACACTAAATATTCATTTAATTTTTTACCTTGAAAGCCGCCTCACCTATGAATGTGAGGCTTTTTTTTGGCAATTTTTCAGATAATTAGATAAATAAGTGATCTTGATCAATATTTAAACAGCAAGTATGGTTGATTAAGTCGGTGATGATATATCACCCACCGTGGTCAATGAATCGAGTATTTATCGAACTCGAAGCGCCACTAAAAATAGAGAACAGATTTATTTCAGCAGTATGTGCCAGCGTGGCTAATTACCAGCAGTAACAATACTTGATTAAAAGTAACAGCCGCCAACGCACGTTGAAGTCAAAAAAGCTTTTTTGGGAACTGAAGAGTTTGCATAGAGTTGAGACTTACTGTGTTGCTCTTCTTTGTAGTTGCTATTCGCAATTGGCAGAGGAGAAGTCTTGTGAAGCAATTGTTGTATTGTTTACTCGTGGTGCTTTTCGCACCACCGTTGACCGCCGCAGACATGCGGTTCAACATGACCCCTGGCGTGACCGAGATCAGTGGCAAGGTTTATCACTTGCACATGACCATCTTGTATATCTGCTGCGCAATAGGCCTAGTGGTCTTTGGCGTCATGATTTACGCCATGATCAACCACAGAAAATCCAAAGGCGCTGTCGCGTCCCACTTTCACGAAAGCACTAAAGTTGAAATCGCTTGGACGATTCTGCCATTTATCATTTTGATCTTAATGGCGATTCCAGCGACAAAAACTTTAATCGCAATGGAAGATCCCAGCAACGCCGATCTCACCGTAAAAGTCACGGGTTCACAATGGAAATGGCATTACAGCTATTTCGATCAAGATATTGATTTTTATAGCATACTGACAACACCCAGAGCACAAATCGAAGGCACCGAAACCAAGGGTGAAAACTATCTATTGGAAGTCGATAAACCGCTCGTTCTACCAATAAACCGCAAAATCCGCTTTCTGATGACTTCAGAGGATGTCATCCATTCTTGGTGGGTACCCGCCTTTGCAATTAAGAAAGATGCCAACCCTGGATTTATCAATGAAGCTTGGACTCGCATCGACAAACCCGGCATTTACCGTGGTCAATGCGCCGAGCTCTGCGGTAAAGACCATGGTTTTATGCCTATCGTAGTACAAGCGTTACCCGAAGCCGAGTTTGAGGCTTGGGTCACAGAGCAGAAACAAGCCGCAGGTGCTGCGGCTGAAGCCGCTCAAGCCGCTTTATCACAAACCCTAAGTAAAGAAGAGTTGATGACTCTAGGCGAACAAGTTTACCTCGGGCACTGCGCAGCCTGCCACCAGCCCAATGGCGAAGGGTTGCAAGGCGTATTTCCGCACCTTAAAGGTAGCCCGATTGCAACAGGACCACTCAGCGGTCACCTTGAAATTGTGCTCAACGGTAAAACGGGTACAGCCATGCAAGCGTTTAGTAAGCAATTGACTGCACAAGAAATCGCGGCAGTGACTACCTACGAGCGTAATGCTTGGGGCAATAATACTGGCGATGCAGTGCAAGCCAAAGACGTAAACGAGTACATGAACGGCAGTTCTGCACAAACATCCGCCGCGGTACCAAGCAGTACAACCCCAACACCCGCACCTGCAACAGACGTCTCAGCTGCAGTCGATCCCGCAAGCCTCCCCACACTCAGCCATGACGCCCTCATGGCCGAAGGTGAAACTGTCTACGCGACCTTCTGTGCTGCCTGCCATCAAGTGACAGGTGCAGGAATACCACCCGCCTTCCCCGCGCTAGTGGGTAGTGCTATCGCCATTGGACCAGTCGCCAATCACATCGATATTGTGATGCACGGCAAAACGGGCACGGCTATGCAGGCATTTGGCAAACAGCTTAGCCCACAGCAACTTGCAGCAGTCATTACCTATGAACGCAATGCTTGGGGTAACAATACCGGCGATACAGTGCAACCTGCTGATATCGCAAGTCATGGACAGTAGGGGATAATGATGAGCACTACGACTCAAGATCAAACCGCAGCCCATGATGACCATCATCATGGTGCGCCAAAGGGCATCATGCGCTGGCTGCTAACCACCAACCATAAAGACATAGGTACTTTGTATTTATGGTTCAGCTTCATTATGTTCTTAACCGGTGGCGCTATGGCCATGGTGATCCGCGCTGAACTCTTTCAACCTGGATTACAATTGGTCGAGCCCAACTTTTTCAACCAAATGACAACTGTTCATGGGTTGATCATGGTATTCGGCGCGGTAATGCCGGCCTTTACAGGGCTCGCTAACTGGCTGATCCCTATGATGATAGGAGCGCCCGATATGGCGCTGCCACGGATGAATAACTGGAGTTTTTGGATACTCCCCTTCGCCTTCACTATTCTTCTCAGTTCGCTATTTATGGAAGGTGGCGGACCTAACTTTGGTTGGACCTTCTACGCACCACTATCAACAACTTATAGTCCAGATAGCACGGCGCTCTTTGTATTTTCTATTCACATCATGGGGATTAGTTCGATCATGGGCGCGATCAACGTGATTGTGACCATAGTGAATTTACGCGCGCCAGGCATGACATGGATGAAGTTACCATTGTTTGTCTGGACTTGGCTTATCACGGCATTCCTCCTGATCGCGGTTATGCCCGTACTCGCGGGCGCAGTGACTATGGTGCTGACCGATAAGTTTTTCGGCACGAGTTTCTTCGATGCGGCTGGCGGCGGCGATCCTGTGATGTTCCAGCATATTTTCTGGTTCTTCGGCCACCCTGAAGTCTACATCATGATCTTGCCGTCCTTTGGCATCATCTCTGCCATAGTCCCCGCCTTCAGTCGTAAACCCTTATTTGGCTATGCATCCATGGTTTATGCTACCGCTAGTATTGCAATTCTGTCGTTCCTCGTATGGGCGCACCATATGTTCACCACAGGTATGCCAGTGTTTGCCGAGCTGTTCTTCATGTATTGCACTATGTTGATTGCAGTGCCAACTGGGGTGAAAGTGTTTAACTGGGTTGCCACTATGTGGCGCGGCTCACTCAGTTTCGAAACGCCCATGCTGTTTGCTGTAGCCTTTATCATACTCTTCACTATTGGCGGTTTTTCGGGATTAATGCTCGCCATTACACCCGCCGACTTCCAGTACCACGATACTTATTTTGTTGTGGCACATTTCCATTATGTACTCGTAACTGGTGCGATTTTCTCCATCATGGCAGCGGCCTATTACTGGCTACCTAAGTGGACGGGACACATGTACAACGAACGACTGGGACAATGGCATTTCTGGTGTTCGGTGATTTCGGTCAACGTGCTGTTTTTCCCGATGCATTTCCTTGGGCTGGCAGGAATGCCAAGGCGTATCCCTGACTACTCGATTCAATTTGCCGATGTTAATCAAATCGTCTCGATTGGTGGGTTTGCCTTCGGCTTATCGCAATTGATTTTCTTAGTTTTAGTAATTAAGTGCATCCGTGGCGGCGAAAAAGCTCCCGCTAAACCTTGGGAAGGTTCCGAGGGTTTAGAGTGGACATTGCCAAGCCCTGCGCCTTACCACTCCTTCACGACACCACCTGAGGTGAAATGAAATGGCAACCCAACACCAGCAAGATAAACCTAAGTCAAATCGTAAACTTATCAGCATGTTAGTTCTCGGCTGTATTGGCATGTTTGGCTTTGGATTCGCGCTGGTGCCGCTCTACGATGTGTTGTGCGAGCAACTCGGTATCAATGGAAAACCCTCCAATACCGCGAGTAGTTATCAAGCAATCACAGTAGATACAAGCCGAATAGTGACTGTAGAATTTATTTCTCAGGTACAAACAGGCATGCCATGGACATTTGCGCCACAAACCAAGCGGCTCGAAGTTCACCCTGGCGAGCTAATTCATACGGCATTTTTGGCGCGCAATATGTCCGCTAAAGCAACGATTGGCCAAGCGATACCTTCAGTTTCGCCCGGACAAGGTGCCGCTTATTTTAATAAAACAGAATGCTTTTGCTTTAATCAACAACCCTTAGCGGCGGACACTAGCGCTGAGCTGCCGCTCATTTTCTATGTGGATCCTCAGTTACCTGAGTCTATCCACACTCTGACCCTCTCTTACACTCTCTACGACATTACCGACAAGCAGTTAGCGTCTGCCATAGAGCAAGGAGCTGCAAAATGACAACGAAACATCAGTCTTACTACGTTCCATCCCAAAGTGTCTGGCCTATTGTAGGTGCCATTGGCTTGTTCTTAATCGCCTCTGGTGCAGGCCTTTTCGTGCAACAGTTGAAATCAGGTGCATCCGGTGGCGGTTATGTGCTGCTGGTTGGGATAGCTGTGATCCTATTCATGCTGGTAGGTTGGTTTAGAACCGTGATCCAAGAGTCGATGGCAGGGCTCTATTCTAGCCAAATGGATCGATCGTTTCGCCAAGGTATGAGCTGGTTTATTTTTTCGGAAGTCATGTTTTTCGGAGCTTTTTTCGGGGCACTATTTTATGCCCGCATGTTCGCAGTGCCTTGGCTCGGTGGCGCATCGAATAATGCCATGACCCACGAAGTGCTCTGGCCTCAGTTTGAAGCTATTTGGCCGCTCATTACTACGCCAGATGGCACTAAAACCCAAGCTATGCCATGGACTGGACTGCCATTAATCAACACTATCGTACTGCTAACCTCCTCAGTTACCTTACATTTCGCCCATGTCAGCCTAGAAAAAGGTAAACGTTCTGCCATTACTCTCTGGCTTGGTATCACCATACTCTTGGGTATGGGTTTCCTTGCCTTACAGGCAGAAGAATATATGCATGCCTACCGGGAAATGGGACTCACCCTAACCTCTGGGATTTATGGCAACACCTTCTTCCTGTTAACTGGCTTTCACGGCATGCATGTCACTCTGGGGACTCTCTTTTTATTCGTGTTGTTTTTCAGAGTGTTGAAGGGGCACTTTAGCGCAGATAAACATTTTGCGTTCCAAGCGGGGAGTTGGTATTGGCACTTTGTGGATGTGGTCTGGCTGTGTTTGTTTATTTTCGTTTACGTTCTCTAGTGCTTTAGTAAGGCGTGGGATTGGGGCTAATTAACCCAGTCCCTAAGGCCACCAGCAATAACAGGATAACGAGCACGGAGAAAATCACTCGCCGCCCAAGATAACGGCTCATAGACACTTTTTCATCACCTTTCCCCATAATAAACAAGGCGCGACCTAGATTAAAAATGATGAATAGCAACAGCAGAACTAAGACCAACTTAAAAATGAACAGGCTATTCATACAATATCCTCATGTTCTGCTGAATAAATTAACGGTTTTTCTACTGATATTGACTGTGGCTGTATTAACTATATTGGTCAAGTTGGGTTTATGGCAGTTAGCCCGTGGTGAAGATAAAACGACGCTTTTAGCCCAAATGGAAGCAAGGCAAGCTTTGCTGCCATTAAGTTTTGAGCAGCTCCAGCTCAAGGTCAGCAAAGAAGGCGTAACGGGTTATCGACTGCAAGTACGCGCCACTCCCGCAAGCTCACAAATCTGGCTACTGGATAATCAAATCTATCAAGGTCAAGTGGGCTATTTAGCCTTCCAACCATTGCAAGTAGAAGTTGAAAAACCTTGGTTGCTGGTCGAGTTAGGCTTTGTTGCCGCAGGCTCCCATCGGGATGAGTTGCCCCACATCACTCCCCTAAGCGGGGCATTAAATATCGAAGGCAGGCTTTATCAAAAGCAAATCAATCCCTTGAGCCAAGCTTTAATGGCAGAAACAGGGACAAGTATTCGCTTTCAAAATTTAAATATGCCCGAAATGGCTAAGGTATTAGGGCACCCAGTGTTACCTGTCGTGTTGCAACCAGAGCAATTACCTTCCCTCACATTGCCCCATCCTTGGCAACCTTTCCCACTGTCAGCACAAAAACATTGGGGCTATGCATTGCAGTGGTTTTCGATGGCAGCCGTATTTGCAGGGCTAATGCTGTGGCAAGGGATTAAATATGTAAAACGCCATAGCACCCAAACAGTCGCAAACTCAAGGAGCAAATAGGGAAATTCGTACCATACTTAGCAAGACACTAATAAAACTAAATAAATATAAAACAATAAATTAGGGATAATTTGAATGAGAGGAGCAAGCATGAACTCCCAGAACAAATCTAAACACAAAGCATTAGGGCTATTACTGCTGGCGTTTATTGCCCCCGTAGTGATTGCTAAGCTAGTGCTGAGCCTGAATTTATACCATGGCGGTGCCACCAATCATGGCGAGCTGATCAGTCCCGAAACCAGTTATGCCAGCCTTGGGGTTGAAAATTCTAATCCCAAAGAATGGCAACTACTGTATTTATTGCCCGCCAAATGCAACGATACTTGCCGCGAACGCCTGTATATTTTGCGCCAAAGCCACACAGCGCTAGGGCCAGATCAGGCGCGAGTAGAACCGCTCATCCTCACCCATCCCGACAGCGATCTTAACGCCTTAAGCACCTTTAACTTCAATACTCGTCCTGCCAATGCAGACTTAAGCAAATGGTTAGATGAACAGCAGCTAATCATAGTCGATCCCTTAGGCAGCTTAGTCCTGCGCTATCCTCAAGTGCAGGGCAAAGAAGCGCATTTAGCTCAAGGCAAGGCGCTGATTGCAGATCTGCGTAAGTTGTTAAAACTGTCGAGGGTAGATTGATGCAACTAACTTGGATCCTACGCTTAACCTTAGTCTTTACCCTATTGGTGATTTTAATGGGCGCTTACACCCGTCTATCGGATGCAGGGCTTGGCTGCCCCGATTGGCCAGGCTGCTACGGCCATATTAAAGTGCCCACCCAAGACCATGAAATCGCCCATGCGCAAACTATATTCCCAGATCACGATATCAATCCAGAGAAAGCTTGGCTGGAAATGATCCACAGATATATCGCAGGCGGACTTGGCTTACTGGTGTTGTTCATCTTAATTTTGTGCTTAAAAACACCGGAAGCACCCAAAAAGTTACCGGTCATCATAGTGCTGCTGATCCTCTTTCAAGGAGCGCTAGGCATGTGGACTGTGACCATGAAACTCATGCCAATAATTGTGATGTCGCATCTTATTGGTGGCTTTAGCCTAATCTCGCTGCTGTTACTCCTTTACCTGCGAACCCGACCTCGGCGTATATTTAATAGCGAAACCCATCCTCGACATCTCGCACCGTTAGCGTTGGTGAGCCTATTCGTCCTTGTGGGTCAGATTATGTTGGGCGCTTGGACATCATCGAATTACGCGGCGCTCGCCTGCACCTCTTTACCCATCTGTGAGGGAAATTGGGTAGATAACTTAGCAATAGCCGAGGCATTTTCACCGTTCCAAGGCCAACACCCTAGCTTCGAATTTGGGGTACTCGATTACCCTGCACGAATGACTATCCACGTAGCCCACAGAATTGGCGCTATCGTCACTGCCAGCTTGTTACTCGTGCTCGCCTACCGATTATTTGTGGGCGCTACGGGACTTAAGGCTTTAAGCCTTTTATTAGTGGGACTAGTCATACTACAAGTGAGCTTAGGTATTTCTAACGTAGTGATGCATTTGCCACTCGGTATTGCCGTGTCTCACAACGGTGGTGCGGCACTACTGCTACTGACCTTAGTCACAATCAACTATTTTTTATGGCGCAAAGCATAAGCGAGGGATCCAAGATGGCAAAACCACTCTCAATCACCAGTAGCCTGCCCACTTTCAGCGTAACATGGCGCGCCTATTTTGAAATGACCAAACCTAAAGTGGTTGCACTGATGCTGCTCACAGTCTTAGTCGGCATGTGTCTTGCTGTGCCCCATGCAGTCCCCGTTCAACCTTTAATCGCCGGTATGCTGGGTATTGCTATGATGGCGGGTTCTGCGGCGGCGTTGAATCATCTGATCGATCGCCGTATCGATGGCTTAATGGCACGCACCTACAATCGCCCGCTACCCAAAGGGCGTATTTCGGCCACACGCGCGTTAATTTTCGCCGCTAGCTTAGGTAGTCTTGGCTTTATCGTCTTATATTCCTTAGTCAATCCACTCACAGCTTGGCTGACCTTTGCCAGCCTGATTGGCTATGCCTTGGTTTATACAGCCTATTTGAAACGCGCAACATCACAAAATATTGTGATCGGCGGCCTTGCGGGAGCCATGCCACCCTTGCTGGGATGGACGGCAGTAACGAACGAATTTCACGGCCATGCGTTATTGCTAGTGATCATCATTTTTACGTGGACGCCGCCACATTTTTGGGCACTGGCCATTCACAGACGCGCCGAATATGCCAAAGTAGATATTCCCATGCTACCAGTCACCCACGGTGTCGAATTTACGAAAACCTGCATCTTGCTCTACACAGTATTGCTGGCGATTGCTTGCCTGTTACCTGTGCTGGTTGGTATGTGTGGGCCAGTGTATTTCGTCAGCTCGAGTTTACTCAGTACGGGATTTATCTATAAAGCATGGCAACTTAAATATCGGGATCATGATGGCTTAGCGATGCAAGTGTTCCGCTTCTCTATCTACCATTTAATGTTGTTATTTATGGCATTACTGCTAGACCACTATTTGTGGAACTAGTGTATGGAACGAGTTTGTCGCGCTAACCTGTATTTATGGAGCGAATAATGCAGAAAAGAATTTTAGTCATCGCCATTTTGTTGTTCGGTCTTGGCGGCCTATTTGCGGTGAAATTTAATCCCCCAAAACCTATCGAGTTAGAGAGCGGTTTTCTGTTTCCACAGGCCTATGAATTAGCGCCCTTTGAATTGGTTGATCAACACAAGCAAGCTTTTACCAATGCCAGTTTGCAGGGAAAATGGAGCTTATTCTTTATCGGTTTTACCTTTTGTCCCGACATTTGCCCTACGACCTTAAATAAACTCGCGGCGGCTTATCCCGATCTAAACAAGATCGCGCCATTGCAGGTGGTGTTTTTATCCGTCGACCCCAAACGGGACACACCGGATAAACTCCTGACCTATGTTAATTTTTTCAATCCAGAATTTAAAGCGGTCACGGGCGAGCAGACACAAATCTTCCCACTCACCCGCAGCTTAGGGCTGACCTATGCCATGGTCGGTGAAGGGGAAAACTACCAAGTCGACCATAGTGCGGGTTATGTGTTGGTGTCGCCGCAGGGAACGCGAGTTGCGGTATTTAAACCTACGGCAGCGTTAGGCAAACCGCCGCAGGTGTTAAATGATGAAATGATTAGCGATTTTGAAAAAATAGTGGCGCAATACAAACCTAGCCGTTGATCACTCTTTGACCCAAGAGCCATCGTCCTTTGGCCTTACCCAAGGCTGAGAAAACCAATAGTAGCCATTGCGCGCCTTACTCGGCGCTGTGCAGTTATAACGCGAGCGCCCCGCAGGCAAGGCTAAATCCGCTTGAACACTAAACTCGTTTTCATTGAGCCAAGTCGGCTGTTTTGAGCCTTGACCTTGGATGTAACACATCACTTGCTTAGCAGAGATATCACTCATATCGAGGGTCACTTTAAGCTCTGGACGCCAATGACCACCCTTTAACTCAGGATCACTTGGGGTTTGTGCAATCACAGGCATATTTAAGCTGTATAACTTTGCCTTAAGGCTTTTTAGGTCAGCATATTGTCCAGCAACGGGGAAACGCGGCAGGGCCGTTAATGGCGAATAGGGCCCCGCGGCACCGGACTGTTGCCCAAAGGCGACAAAGCCGTTCTCAGTTAACATATCCTGCAACGCTTGATTGTACTCACCATATGGATACGCCAACATTTTAAAATTGTGCCCTGTGGCATCTGCAATCGCTTTTTCTGTCTCTAAGATATTGGCTTTTATCCGTGCTAACCACTGCGCCTGTGATTCGTTTTCTAAGGCGCGGATCAAATGTTCGTGCGCCCAACTGTGGTTAGCAATATCGGCGCCTTCCTTGGATAATGTGATGAGTTCATCCCAAGTCATCATCTCGGTAAACTTTTGTTTAATCGGCTCAATTGCCACAAACAAGGTGTAGGGGAATCCAAATTCCTTTAGGATAGGATGCGCAGTAGTCGCTATACTGCGATAACCATCATCGAAGGTAATTGCGATTGTTTTAGCGGGTAAATCTTGTTTTTGCTTGATCGCTTCAACCACTTTAGAAAGCGGGATCACCTTAAAGCCGTCATCGACGAGAAACTGCATTTGCTCACGAAATTGCGCGGGCGTAACGCTGGTTGCCGCCGGAGTGGTTTCTGACACATGGTGATATTGCAGAATGACCACGGCATGGGCAGAAAACGTCATTAGCCCTATGAGTGCCAACAGCACACGTTTAACCATAATGTGAACACCTCTGAAATTAATGAATACTGCTAAATCAACTTGGCTCGACCTCATGCTCAACGGCGCGAAAAATCGCCAGTTACTAGCGCTCGCCCTGCCGATGATACTCTCCAATATCACTATCCCGCTGTTGGGCTTAGTCGATACGGCTGTTATAGGTCATCTGAGTGAGGCCTATTATTTAGGGGGAGTCGCTGTCGGGTCAACGATTATCACATTAATCATTTGGTTATTGGGATTTTTGCGTATGGCGACGACAGGTTTAGTCGCGCAAGCCTTTGGTGCTGACGATCTTCACGCCCAGCACAAACTCTTAGTCCAAGGCGCTATGCTAGCGATGTTATTGGGCGCAGGCGTTATCGCACTGCAAGTCCCGATATTGAATTTAGCGTTAGGATTATCCGAAGCGAGTAGCGAGGTCGAACGTTATTGCCGCGAGTATTTTCAGGTACGGATTTGGTCAACGCCCTTCGCCCTGCTCAATTTAGTGATGTTAGGTTGGCTCTTAGGGCGACAACAACCTAAAGCCGCCATGTGGCAGCTGATTTTAGCGAACCTTGCCAATATTATTCTCGATGTAGTGTTTGTCCTCGGCTTGGGCTGGGGCGTTAAAGGCGCAGCCCTCGCCTCAGTATTTGCCGATATCACCGCTTTCTCAGTCGCACTCACTATGGTGTTACAACAACTCAAGCGCGCACCCGAGTTTCACTTATCTCAGCTATTTCCCCATGTCACCTTAACGGGTTATGGCAAATTACTGAGGCTCAACACAGATATTTTTGTCCGCAGTCTCTGTTTGCAGGCAGCTTTTGCCTTTATGACATTCCATGGTGCAGGTCTAGGTGATAATACCGTTGCGGCCAATGCCGTGTTACTGAATTTACTGCTGTTAATCTCCTATGCACTCGATGGCATTGCCTATTATGCCGAGGCAGAAGTCGGTCGAGCCTATGGGCAAAAACAGGCAGAACAATTGAGGGAAGCTGTGATCTTAGCTTGGTGCTGGTCGGCCATAACGGCACTAGGATTCTGCGCTGTATTTAGTCTTTTTGGCAGCAATATTATCGCGTTATTGACCAGCATTAATGAAGTCAGAGCCACTGCGCAAACCTATCTTATCTGGCTAATATTCTTGCCTTTATGGTCCTTTAGCTCGTATTTATTCGATGGGGTTTACATAGGTGCCGCTAAAGGAAAAGTGATGCGCAATAGCATGATACTCGCCACCTTTGGCGCGTTTTTCCCAACATGGTATTTACTGCAGCTGCTATTACTACCAGAGCAAGGCAACCATGCCCTCTGGGCCGCGATGAGTGTCTTTATGATCATCAGAAGCCTAACGCTCGCAGGGCATTATTATTTCAGTCAGGCCTTTTTACATAAATAAATCTGTAAAGACAGTAGTTTACTAATCTCAAAATCATTATTATGTTGACTTTACAAATGTAACAAAGATGTGAATCGATAATGAAAAGGATTTTACCGCTGCTATTGCTGTGGCTATGTAACTATACGGTTGCCAACACTGCGCCACAATTACCCGTTGAAGCCTTTGCAAGCATCCCAGATGTTAGCTCTGTGCAGCTCTCGCCTAATGGCAAAAAAATCGCTTCTGTTGTACGGGTCGATCAAGCCAAACTCAAAGGTACTGTCGTTAGTATCCAAGATATAGAAACAGGCGAAAAAAGCATTCCGCTGCACACGGATAACCAAAAATTTGTCATCCTGTCTCTGCAGTGGGCAAACGATAATATCTTACTGATCAGTGCTAAGTTTCCGGCTAACCGTTACGGTACACCTACAACCGAAACCCGCCTTGTTAAGTATGATTTGACCACGAAAAAGACCTCGAGTGTCCTTCCGCGCAGCGTCTTAGACCGTCTTAATTGGATCCCGCAACATCAGGGGCAAATTATCGATCTTATGCCAGATGATCCCGATAATATTTTACTGTCATTAGACGGAATGGGAGAAAACGTAGGCGAAGACAGCGTTCTGAAAGTCAATTTAGCGCAGGGGAAATCCAGTTACACCCAAAATGCTAAAAAGAAGATTATAAGTTGGATTACCGACAGGCAGCACAAAGTCCGAATTTCTATCTACAACGATGATACTGAGTACCGCATTTATGAACAGGCCGAGCAAAAGAGTGATTCACGCTTGCTTTGGACCTTTAAAGCCTTCTCTGAGGACACGGTTTGGCCATTAGGTTTTGATGCAGACCCTAATATCCTCTACGTTCGCGCCTATCACCAAGGTTTCGAAGCCATTTTTAAAGTGAACCTGACCGACCCTAATCTTACAAAAGAGTTAGTTTACGCCAATGAAGCAACTGACGTCGAAGGGGATTTACTCTACTCGCAATTAAAGAAAAAAGTCATTGGTATCAGTGAAGGCGACGGCGAGGAATACACCTTCTGGGAAACAGAATATGTCGGACTACAAAATGGTCTTAAGGCTGTATTACCCGATGCTCACAACTATATTACTCAATTCAGTGCAAATGAACGCCGCTACATAGTGTATTCCACCAGCTCAACCGAGCCTGGCACTTATTACTTCGGCGATAGGGACGAAAAAACGCTTTATCCCATCGCTAACCGATACGGCAAGCTCAATAGTGAGCTACTCGCCAACACCCAACATCTAACTTACGAAGCAAGGGATAAGCTCAAAATCGATGCTTACCTAACAGTACCAAAGGGACTCGAAGCTAAACAGCTACCGACGATTATTTTCCCCCATGGCGGCCCGATCAGTTATGACAGTAACGACTTCGACTACTGGGCACAGTTTTTCGCTAATCGGGGTTATGCGGTATTTCGAATGAATTTCAGGGGGTCGGCAGGTTACGGCTATGAGTTTATGAAGGCTGGCCTAAAAAGCTGGGGTCTCGAAATGCAAAACGATGTTGAAGACGGGACTCGTTACCTAATAGCTCAAGGGATTAGCGATCCTAAACGCATTTGTATTGCCGGTGCGAGTTATGGTGGTTACGCGGCCTTAATGGGGGCTGCTATGACTCCCGATCTTTACCGTTGCGCCATCAGTGTGGCTGGTGTGACCGATGTGGCCTACCTAGTAAAATCAAGCCGCAGACATACCAACTATGAAGTGGTTAAAGAACAAATAGGAGATGATCTCGATGCCCTCTATGAGCGCTCACCTATCAGTAAAGCAGATAAAATTAACATCCCAGTATTACTGCTACATGGCGATAAGGACAGAGTCGTTAAGGTTCAACATAGCCGAGAAATGTATGACGAGCTCAAATCACTGAATAAACCAGTGGAGTATATTGAGTTGGAAAATGGTGATCATTACCTGAGCAATAACGACAACAGACTCGCGACGTTTAAAGCCTTAGATAAGTTCTTAGCTGATAATCTCAACCCTAAGTTATAACTTAACAGCTGCACTTAAAGCGAAAGCCAAATATAAAAAACGCGACTCAAGGTCGCGTTTTTCATTCAGCTCAACAAACAAGATTAAGCGTAAGAATGTTCACCGTGTTGGTGATCTGTCACGTCACGTACGCCAGTCAACTCACCTGGGAACATGTCTAACAATTGTTTTTCGATACCATCTTTCAGGGTGATATCAACTTGAGAACAACCGTTACAACCACCGCCGAACTGCAGTACAGCCACGCCTTCTTTAGTGATTTCAACCAGCATGATATTACCACCATGGCCAGCTAACTGAGGGTTGATTTCAGATTGGATCACGTATTCGATACGCTCGACTAAAGGTGCATCACCTGACACTTTACGCATTTTTGCGTTAGGTGCTTTGAGCGTGAGTTGTGAACCTAATTGGTCAGTCACAAAATCGATAGTGGCATCTTCAAGGAAGGGTGCACTCTTCTCATCGACCATAGCATTGAAACCAGTGAACTCGATTTCAATATCATCACTTTCTACTGCATCCGGTGGACAATAAGACACACCACACTCGGCTTGCGAGGTACCAGGACTGATCACAAATACGCGAATATGAGTGCCTTCAGGTTGATCTGCTAACAACTTAACAAAATGGGCTTGAGCCGCATCGGAAATGGTAATCATGAAAACCTGCTCCGTCAGGGGATACCTGAGTGTTTTAGTAAGAATTAGCCGTATGATACTCCGACTCACCTTCGCTTTGTAGTCCTTTGGATAGCAAGTTTATGGATTTTTGCCATAGCGATCACGATTTGACTTAGTCATTTGGACTAATTAAACGATAAAAACTCAACGCATCAAAATCGAATAATGCTACTAAGACAGTCACTTGAGCGGATATTATAAGACGTTATCAACATGCTTCTCATTCATTATCGTGATCATCCAACAAGCCTGGCGCCTCTGCCCTTGCCAAACACCATACTTGAACATGCACATAACGCGCTTCGAATAAGCGAGCAATTTCAGAGACTGTAGTGCCAGTGGTGACCACATCATCCACCAATGCAACACGCTGGAACGCAAAATCATCCGCTAACATAAAGGCATCATGTAAGTTGCGTCGTCGCTGTGCACCCGAAAGCCCCGCCTGCGATCGAGTGTCTTGTTGGCGCGTTAACCCTTCGCTCACTAACGGCAGTTGCAAGAGCTGTGATAACTCATAGGCAATTAACCAAGCCTGATTAAATCCCCGTTGTTGCAAACGTTTTGGATGTAATGGAACTGGCACTATCGCTTGAGGCAGCGAGATTAATCCTTGCTGTTCTAATACCTTAATGCGTGCCACTAAGGCGCTACACAGCACGGGCAAAGCGGCAAGTTGACCTTGATATTTAATCGCACCAACCCAAGCCCCCAAACCTTGATGATAACTACAAGGCGCAATAACTTTACGTGGCTGGCGCTTTTGGCATTCACCGCAATAATCAACTTCTATTTGCATCGACTTACCGCAACCTAAGCAAATAGGCCCATGATATAAGCCAGATTGAAGACAAACGGCGCAAATGCCAGTCTCGGGAAGTGATATGGATTGGTGGCACAGCAGGCAACGGTTAGGTAAACTGCCCGCCAACCACCTTGTACCGAGTTGATAGCCTAAACGCATTATCCGTAAAGCAGATTGCGGCCAAATCCTTTTGACAAAGTACGGCATACATTCACCTAATCCATTTTTGAGGCACTCAAGTGAGCCAAGTCACATCCACAAACCAAGCAAATTTGCATATTGAAATCAGCGGCCAAGGGCCAGATCTGGTGATGCTTCACGGTTGGGGAGTGAATAGCGCTGTGTTTACGCCATTAAATGAGTCACTGTCTCAGTATAGGGTGCACTATGTAGACTTGCCGGGCTTTGGCCATAGCCAAATGGTTGAAGGTGGCCTATCAACCTGGGTCGATACCTTAGTCGCTGCATTGCCTGAACACGCTATTTGGGCCGGCTGGTCACTCGGTGGGCTCGTTGCGACTCAGGCAGCGTTAAGTTATCCACAAAAAATCAAAGGCTTGATTACTATTGCCTCATCCCCTTGCTTTATGGCAAGGGAAGACGAAGCATGGCCGGGCATTCCGCCACAAGTCCTTCATCAATTTAGAGAACAACTCGGCCAAAATTTACCTAAAACTATAGAGAGATTTCTGGCGATTCAAGCCATGGGTAGCGAAACCGCCAAGGAAGACATCAAACAACTGCGCGATCTTGTCCTCGCACGTCCTTTACCCAATACCAGAGCCTTAACTCAAGGCCTAAATATGCTAACCGACGTCGACTTAAGGCAGCAACTGACAGAGTTGCAACAACCTTGGCTAAGGATCTGGGGCCGACTCGACGGGCTAGTGCCCAAACGCGTACCACCTAAAATGCCCATCACAGCTCAAAGTGAAGATGTGATGCTCGCCAAAGCTTCTCACGCGCCCTTTATTTCCCATCAACAGGAGTTTTTGCAGGTATTTATGCCTTGGTTAGCGTTACAGACACGTTAACGCTTTATCTTTGAGCGATTAATGTCTAGTATTTAACCATTAATGTGCCAAGGAATTTTCCATGTTAGTTGTCAGTAACTACCCCCAAGTCCCGCTAGCGACCAGTAATGTCGCGACGGACTCGGCTCGGGTCGACAACCAACTGAAACCTGTAGTCATCCCACCACAAGCGGCAACTAAAGGTCACGAAGAACGCGCCTTTAATCCACAGAATGAACGCACTGCGGATCAAGCTCAACAACAGGCAAAAACGCTCGAGCATAATCAGCAGCAAGTTCAAGAAAAACAGCAGCAACAGCAATCCTCACAGCAACAGAACCAACAACAGCAAGAGAAAAAAGCGCCCCTTGTAGTGGCTGAGCGTGTTTTACCTAAAACGCTAAAAATTGCAGCAAGAGGCCAAGCGGCACTGCAACGTAAAGATATACGCTTAAAGGTCAGTCAAGGTGCGGCAAATTATGCCAGCAGTAACGCCAAAGCGAATACCAGCAGTACAGCAAGGCAATCGCTTCAAGGCGAATCGAGTCAATTTTATCAACAACTTGGGCAGCGTATTGGTCAGTTTTATCAGCAGCAGACTCAGCCAGAGCAAGAATCTATTATGTCGACGTGGATTTAACCTATTCCAATCGTATGAATCCGTTTGCGCACAAAATTAACCTGAATGATAAACAAAAATGCCGCTAAAAATAGCGGCATTTTCCATTCTGTTTAACGCTTATTTAGGCAAACGATACAGCTCTTGCTGGTAGGCCAAACTGCCCCACAATGCCCAACTTAAGGCTTTCTTCTCTAGCGCTGCAGCGGCTGGCGCATAAGGCGTTAACTGCTCAGTTTTTTCATTGTATTCGAAACCTTGAGCCGCTTTTTCTGGCTGTAGGATCACTACATCTTTACCTTCCATCAGGGCAAAGTTTTTATCGTATTGCATTAACGCGCGCCCAGGCCAATCATCGCTGACTTGGGTCAAATCTCGGCCCAGCATAGGGTAAGAATCTGAAATACCAATCAATGATAACAGTGTTGGCGGTAAATCAATCTGGCTCACAATACGATGATCGCGTTTTGGTGCAACATTATCCCCAAGAATTAATCCCGGAATACGAAAACGTGATACTGGCACCAGATCCGCACCACCCACTCGACTGTCATGGTCGGCAACCACGATAAAAATCGTATCTTTCCAATAGTCCGCGTTTTTCGCCAATTTGAAAAACTCACCAACCGCATAGTCGGCATATTTCGCCGCATTATTGCGAGTTTGCTTAGGTTGTTCATAAAGTTCGATACGATCATCTGGGAATTCAAATGGATCATGGTTGCTCGAACTAAACACTAAACTAAAGAAAGGCTTACCTTCGCTATGCAGACGCTCAAACTCACTGTTCGCCTTGCGCATTAAATCTTCGTCTGACGCGCCCCACGAGCCCACGAAGGCCGGAGATTTGTAATCTTTCTGATCTATGATGTCACTAAAGCCGTTGCCCAAGAAGAAGCTACGCATATTGTCGAAATGGCTCTCACCACCATAAATAAACTGCGTTGTATAACCATGATTTTTAAGTAATTCAGCAATACTGAAAAAGCCAACTTGGCTCTTACCTAGCTTCACCACAGCGCGAGCTGGCGTTGGCGTAAAACCTGTTGTCACGGCTTCGATTCCGCGTACAGATCGTGTACCAGTAGCGTACAAGTTATCGAAATACCAACCTTCTTTAGACAAGGCATCGATATTCGGTGTCAGGGGTAACCCACCTAAACTACCGACAAAACGTGCGCCTAAGCTCTCTTGCAGTAGGATCACTAAGTTCTTTGGCTTACCAGTATAACTGGCTTGGTTAAAGCTCAGTGATGGGATATCCGTTGAAGTAAAGGCACTTTCAGGGCGACCACTTTCCTGCCGAATCGTTGCAATAACCTCCGCATTATCTAGCTTGCCATATACTTTAGAAGCGTCTTCTTCACTATCCATCTGCTTGATGGCAAACACCAAGGAATAAGCAGAGTTAATCACTAAAGAGTTCACTAATGGATCGTCAGCAAAAGCCACCAGAGCGGGGTTAAGCGGACGATGACCCAAGGTTGAACGGGCACCTAATATCGTAATTGCGATAACGATTAACGCTAATACTGGACGCCAATACCAGCGTGGAAAGCGCAGGTTTCTCGTCAGTTTACCGCTGAGAACCCAACCGCCCCAGAGTGTACCTATGGTTAATAATATTGAGAAAATAAGCTCAAGCTTACGACCCGCCCACAGCATAGAAAGCACTTCTTTCGGGTAGATCAGATATTCCACATACAAACGATTCGGACGAAAACCGTATTCTTCAATAAAAGCGGGGGTCGATGCTTCTAAAAACAGCATGATCCACAGACCGACGGTTAACCACACCCGTAAAATCGGCTGCCATAGACGGCCAATAAAATGATCACCTGAAAATAATGCAGTCCCTAAGGCAGCAATACCCCATAACCAGCACAGGGTAGCGATATCGACGCGTAAACCTTGGATTAAGAGATGCGACCAACCATCAACAGCGGCCACGCGATCGGCTTGCCACAGCCCTAAAGCGATACGGCTCGCGGTGGCAATGAAAAGCACTAATAACGAAAAAATAAAGATGGCGCGAAAAGGCCCATGGGCATTGTTTCGCCCGCGAGGTGATAAACCAGATTGCATGTGTTACCCCAAAACGTGTAAAAAGAGCCACTCTGCTTTGGAGTGTCAATTTGAAAAATCGGTGAATAAGCTGTGCTATGACAACCGATTTTGCTTAACGTTGCATTAAATGCCGACTTTATATTCCCTAAGACGACATTTATGCAACAATTTTGTGAGTAACAGGTTAAAAAGTCGACTCGGACATGACGTATGTCCGAGTATTAACATTACAGCGTCTACTTTTTCAGCTTAGCGAAGGCATCGGCAAAGGCATTGCCCATGGCCGCGTTTGCTGGCGCTTTAGGTGCTTGCTTTTGCGCAGGACGCGCAGCCGGTTTCGCTGACTGCGGTGTTTTACCATGATTAGTTCTGGTAGGATTGTGCGGTCTTTGCTGCGGCTTGATCTGATCGATAGCTTCATCCAAACGCATGCTCAAACCGATGCGGCGGCGCTCAACGTCAACTTCCATTACTTTGACTTTCACCACATCTCCCGCTTTCACCACAGTGTGCGGGTCGCTGATGAACTTGTCGGTTAGAGAAGAGATATGCACGAGCCCATCTTGATGTACGCCAATATCGACGAAGGCACCAAAATTAGTCACGTTGGTCACTACGCCTTCGAGTACCATTTCAGGTTTCAAGTGCTTAAGTTCTTCAACACCATCTTTAAACTTAGCGGTTTTGAACTCACCACGGGGATCGCGTCCTGGCTTATCCAGTTCGGCTAAAATATCCGTCACCGTCGGCAAGCCAAATTCCGCCGTAATAAACTCTTCAGCCTTGATGCTGCGAAGTAAATCAGAGTTACCCATCAGGCTCGCCAACTCTACTTGCTTAGTTTTAGCGATAGTTTCCACTAGTGAATAAGCCTCTGGATGCACAGACGAGGCATCGAGTGGATTGTCCCCTTCTCGAATACGCAAAAAGCCCGCCGCTTGCTCGTAGGCTTTAGGCCCTAAACGCGGTACTTTCAGCAGCTCTTTACGATTCTTAAACTGACCATTGGCATCGCGATAATCGACCACGTTTTTCGCTAACGTCTTATTTAAACCAGCCACTTGTGACAATAACGGCACTGAGGCCATGTTGAGATCTACACCCACGCCGTTTACACAGTCTTCCACCACGGCTTCCAACGAACCCGATAATTGGCTTTGACTCACGTCGTGTTGGTATTGACCGACACCGATAGACTTAGGCTCAATCTTCACTAATTCGGCTAATGGATCTTGCAAGCGACGGGCGATAGACACTGCACCACGAATCGACACATCAAGATCAGGAAACTCCAACGCCGCCAATTCCGATGCAGAATACACAGACGCACCCGCCTCACTGACCATCACTTTGGTCAAATGTGGATGGGTATCTTTCACTTCGGCAATCAGCTCAGCAGCCAGTTTGTCAGTTTCCCGTGATGCAGTGCCGTTACCAATCGCAATCAGCTCAACCTTATGCATTTTGACTAAGTTAGCCAAAGTACGGATCGACTTTTCCCACAGATTTTGCGGTGCGTGTGGGAAAATAGTCGCATGGCACAACAACTTACCCGTGTTATCGACCACAGCGACTTTAACACCGGTACGTAAACCAGGATCGAGTCCCATGGTGGCTTTAGCGCCCGCAGGAGCGGCCATCAATAAATCACCTAGATTACGGGCGAAAACTTTAATCGCTTCGGCTTCAGCGCGTTCGCGCATTTGCGAAATAAACTCGGTTTCCATCTGCAGGGCAATCTTAATACGCCATGTCGCCGTCACCACAGTTTTCAACCATTGATCAACGCTGCTATCGCCTAATTTCAGCCCTAAATGATCACAGATAATCACTTCGCAGTAACTACCTTGGCCCGCTTCAGCGGCTGGGTCGGCATTCATAGATAAGGTTAAGAAACCTTCATTACGCCCACGCAGCATAGCCAGCGCACGGTGTGATGGGATCTTAGCTAACTGCTCTGTATGCTCAAAATAATCGCGGAACTTCGCGCCGTCTTTTTCTTTGCCAGCAATTAAACGGCTTTCTAACACACTGTTTTGGCTTAAATGCTCACGCACTTTACGCAGTAATTCAGCGTCTTCGGCGTAGCGCTCCATCAGAATATAACGCGCGCCCTCGAGCACAGCCTTAACATCGGTAAAACCCGCTTCGCTATTGATATAGCCTACCGCTGTAGTCTCGACATCTACGCTACGATCAGCCAGTAATGCATCGGCTAATGGCTCAAGCCCAGCCTCGATAGCGATTTGGCCCTTAGTACGACGCTTAGGTTTGAAGGGCAGGTATAAATCTTCGAGGCGTGTCTTACTGTCTGCCTCGTCAATCGCCCATTGTAATTCTGGCGTTAACTTACCCTGAGCTTGGATGCTAGACAGGATCACTTGGCGTCTGTCGTTCAGCTCACGCAGGTAACCTAAACGCGTGTACAAGGTACGCAGTTGTGTATCGTCTAAACCGCCCGTGGCTTCTTTACGGTAGCGGGCAACGAAGGGAACTGTCGCACCATCGTCGAGCAGAGTGATGGTTGCGGCAACTTGTTGCTCACGAACATTCAGTTCTTGAGCGATAATCAGAGCGATGTTATGTGCATTAGTTTGCATAAATAAAGTGTCGTGCCTAACTGTAAAGTAAGTCGTTATTGCGCCAAAGATACCACAGGCGCCCCGTATGTTTCATGCTAAAGCCTAGGTCAAATCAGAGAGTTTGATCTTTCCCGCAATCCCGTGACTACCGCCGCTATTTTCACAGCAGTAACTCTGTGGTTAATTCGCCTCGCTGGCGAGAGTAGTTTCAAAAGGGGTATAACGGATCTGATTGATATACCACTCTTTTGGACCCGATGGCGTTTGCACTAGCACCTCATCATCCACTTGCTTGCCGATTAAGGCACGCGCCATGGGCGAGTCGATGGTGATATAGCCTAATTTTGTATCGAGCTCATCTTTACCGACGATCCGATAACGCACTCGATCACCGGCTTCATTTTCAAGCTCAAACCAAGCGCCAAAGAATATTTTGCCTTCCTGCTGCGGCGAGTAATCGACGATTTTTAATTCTTCTAACCGCTTAACCAAGTAACGAACACGGCTATCTATTTGACGTAAAAGCCTTTTATTGTATGTGTAGTCCGCGTTTTCACTTCGATCTCCCTGCGCCGCGGCCTCTTGGACTTTAAGGGTGATTTGCGGCCGATATTCCTTCCACAAATACTTCAATTCTTTATCTAAAGTTTGCCAACCCTGACGGGTGATCAAATGCGCTTTCATACTCATTACTCAATCGTTGGATTAAACGACCACAATTGATGCGGGATAATATATTGGACTGATGATACTCAGACTGGACGCTAAAGTTAACCCACTAAATCATCTCTGTGCATAATGGCTTTTAAATCACCTCTTTTGCTGATGCCAATTTAGTTACAATTTCAGCTATAGCGTGAATAAACGCGAGTATTCCCATGCAATTTCATTTGCTTAGTATTAACATTGGGCAATCAATGTCAGCATTTATCGCATTCAAGTTACTAAGGTGAGCTAGTCGCCTTGGTTGAATGCGGCTATATTAGGCAGATTCGTTTTCAATTTCAGCCAGTTGGTTAATCTTAACTGTTTCTCGTCAGTAGAATAAGCACCAACCTGAGCAATTAAAGGACATCCCATGGGACAAGAAACCTCGAAAATCCTCGTCGTCGATGATGATATGCGCCTGCGAGCGTTACTCGAGCGTTACCTGATGGAGCAAGGTTATCAGGTGCGCAGCGCGGCCAATGCCGAGCAGATGGACCGCCTATTAGAACGCGAAAACTTCCATTTACTCGTGCTCGACTTGATGTTGCCCGGTGAAGATGGCCTGTCTATCTGTCGCAGGCTGCGCCAGCAAGGTAACCCCATTCCGATCGTGATGCTGACGGCCAAGGGCGATGAAGTCGATCGTATTATTGGCCTAGAGTTAGGCGCCGACGATT
This sequence comes from Shewanella sp. S23-S33, assembly GCF_043359565.1. NCBI lineage: Bacteria > Pseudomonadati > Pseudomonadota > Gammaproteobacteria > Alteromonadales > Shewanellaceae > Shewanella > Shewanella sp. S23-S33. Next base: position 67,156 of record NZ_JBHFFD010000043.1, read on the forward strand.
ATCTGCCAAAACCTTTCAATCCACGGGAATTACTCGCACGGATCAAAGCCGTGATGCGTCGCCAAACCCAAGATGTGCCCGGTGCGCCCGCCCAGCAAGAAGCACAGATTAGCTTCGGTGAGTTTTCGCTGGATTTAGCCACCCGTGAGATGTACCACGGCGACGAATCCATCGCACTCACTAGCGGTGAGTTTGCCGTACTTAAAGTGCTCGTCACCCATCCACGCGAGCCCTTGTCTCGGGATAAGTTGATGAACCTCGCCCGTGGCCGCGATTATTCAGCGCTAGAACGCTCCATCGACGTGCAAGTGTCACGTCTGCGCCGCTTAATCGAAAAAGATCCCGCGAATCCTCGCTACATTCAAACGGTTTGGGGTTTAGGTTATGTGTTTGTACCCGATGGTGCCGCGCGTCGATGAGCCGCGCTGCCATCTTAATCTCCTGCGGTTATTGAGCCCACGATGAAACCTAAGTTTTGGTGGCGGTTTGTTCCTCGCAGCGCATTTAGTCAAACCGTGATGCTGATTGGTTGTCTATTACTGATCAATCAGCTGGTGTCTTACGTCACGGTCGCCGTCTATGTACTCAAGCCAAGTTACCAACAAATCAATCAGTTAATCGCTCGCCAAGTCAAATTACTGTTTGTCGACGGCATAGATATTGGCCGCGAACACTTAACCATAGTCGATGCCCTTAATGCCAAAGTCCACGACGATGGCATGAAAATCTACAATCAACAGCAAGCGCATGAAGCGGGTATTGAGCAAGCCACTTACTATGGTTTCTGGTCATCGCAGATGTCGGAATATCTTGGTGGCGATGCTGAAGTCCGCGTCACCCATGGCAGCGTATTACAGATTTGGATCCGTCCACCACAGGCGCCCTCGATTTGGATAAAAGTGCCACTTATCGGCCAAAATGTTTCAGATCTTTCGCCACTCACCCTTTATTTAATGGTGATTGGCGCACTTAGTGTCGCTGGGGGATGGTGGTTTGCTCGCCAACAAAACCGCCCACTTAGGCGATTACAAAAAGCCGCGATTGCCGTTTCCCGCGGTGAATTTCCCGATCCCTTGCCGCTAAAAGGTTCGAGTGAAATCGTCGAAGTTACCAATGCTTTCAACCAGATGGCACACAGCATGAAGCAACTGGAGCAGGATAGAGCGCTATTGATGGCGGGGATCTCCCACGACTTGCGCACACCGCTCACCCGTATTCGCCTCGCCTCTGAGATGATGGTTGAGGAAGATCAATATCTTAAAGATGGCATAGTCAATGATATCGAAGATATGGACGCCATCATCAGCCAGTTTATTGCGTATATTCGCCAAGATCAGGAAACCAGCCGTGAGCTAGGCCAAATCAATAAACTTATTCAAGATGTCGCTCAAGCAGAAGCCAATCGCGCCGGTGAAATAGAAGTGGTGTTAACTGACTGCCCCGAAGCACAATTTCAAGCGATTGCCATTAAACGGGTACTGAGTAATTTAGTCGAAAATGCCTTTCGCTATGGCTCTGGCTGGATCCGCATTAGCTCGCAGTTCGATGGCAAGCGTATCGGTTTTAGTGTTGAAGATAATGGACCAGGGATCGATGAGTCGCAAATTACCAAACTATTTCAACCTTTTACCCAAGGTGATATCGCCCGTGGTAGTGTTGGTTCGGGCCTAGGCCTCGCCATTATCAAACGGATTATCGACAGACACCAAGGGCAAATTACCCTCTCCAACCGCGCCGAAGGCGGTTTAAAAGCCCAAGTGTGGCTGCCGCTGGAATAACGCGAGATCACATATTTGCAAATCAAATGACAACGCTGACATCCAAGTGAGCACTTGTCATATTAATGTCACCTTAAATTCATAAACTCAGCACAGTTACTGGCTCTGACCATTATGAAGATTGCAAAATGAAAATTTCAACGCTGTCGCTTTCTGCTTCTGCCCTGTTGTTATTGCTCGCGGGATTGCTAGCAGCCGTAGTGCTGTGGAGCAGTGATCAGCGGCAACAAATTGAGCAGCAAACACTTACATTACAAGCTATTCAGCAGGATTTCCTCGTCGGTGTACGCCGCGATCTCGATGGCTATTTAGCCAGTGGCAACGCTAGCCAACTTGAACAAGCGAAAACCAAACTCAGCGCCATTAAAAACCAGCTCACGCAGCTTAACCTCGCAGCCATGGGCGCTACTGACAATGACTTGCAAGCCAGCCTAAGCAACTTCATTCAAGATTTAGATACCAAGTACCGCGCCGCGGGTAAACTCGCTGGCAATCCTAGGCAACTGCTCGCCCACGCGGAATCTGAAATGCTCGACTACAACCGTCGTCTGGGCAGCTATGCCGATAAAGGCTTAGCCACAAATGCGGCGGTCGCCGAACAATATCTGCAATTGAGCCGCAATTTACCTTCTATCGTCTACCAACTTTCCCAACTGACCGATGGTTATCTGATCGGTAAAAATCAGCAGCTCAAGGGCATTTTAGACAGCACCAGCAAAGAGCTAAATACGTGGCACGACTCCCTCAGCGCACTGCCGTTAATCGGCGTATATGAACAGCAAGAAGCCGATGAGTTTGCCCTCGGTGCCAGCGAACCAGAACAGATTGAAGTCGGCGAAAGTGACCGCAGTGAACTGCTGAGTCTCGCCAATCGATACAACAAAGAAGTCGCCAATACGCACCAATTGCTGCAAACCAACCAAGAGATGCAAGATCAACTCATTCATGCGATTAGCAATGTGGAACAACAGCTTATTGGCTTAGGTGAGGCTCAGGCAGCAAAGAACCAGCAGCTGAAATATGAGTTACAGCTAATCCTCTACACTATGGTTTCCATCATGGCCTTGTTTGCCATTGGTTATTTAGTCCTGCAGCAAAATCGCGTCGTCAAACCGCTAAAACGTCTCAACCAAGCTTTTATGAAATTAAGCGAATCGAACAGCCGCGAGCGTTTAGATATTAATCGTCGCTGCGAGACGGGCCAAATCGCAGGTCATTTCAACCAGTTACTGCAAAGATTTGAACAGGAAGACGAGGCACAGCGCCAGCAAATCACTAAGGTTTCTCAATCATTAAGCCAACTGGTTGCGCGCATTACTCAGCTATCACAACACACAGAGCACACCCAAACGATTGTGGCCGATACGCAAACACAGACCGAGCATATCCGCAGCCTCGCCAATGAGGTGAGCCACACTTCGGCACTCGTGGAAGACAGCGCAGCCGAAACCATGCGCCAAATGCAGTCGAGTCAAGCACAAGCAGAGGCGGTATTGAGCGCAACCGAGCAAACACAAACCGCGGTAGGTCTGTGCCATTCGTCCCTTGAAAGCCTAAATAACTCAGTGACGGATGTATCGAAAATCATTGATGTGATTGGCAATATTGCCGAGCAAACTAACTTACTCGCCCTTAATGCTGCCATCGAAGCTGCGCGGGCTGGCGAGCAAGGTCGCGGCTTTGCCGTGGTGGCCGATGAAGTGCGTAATTTAAGCCAACGCACCCAAGTGTCTTTGAATGAGATCGTGAAAATTCTGCAACAACTTACCCAATCAAATCATGCCCTCAGTGAGAGTGTCGATGGCATAGCACAGGCCACCAGCAGCCAGAAACTGCGTGCTCAAAGCCTGTGGCAAGTGGCGCAAACAGTGCAAAACCAAGCAAGTGAAATGGCTAATACCGCCAAACAAGGCTCGCTCAATGCCAAAGAGCAAGTCGATTATCTCGATGAATTTGTTCGCACTATGGATAGTTTAAAAGAACAAGCGCAAACCAGTTCACAGCAGAGTGAGGTCATCGCCCAAGAAGTACAGCAGAGTGTAGAAGATATTGAAACCAGCTTGGGGATTGGACAAAGCCAAATAAACCGTGCGGCCTAAAACCGCACGTTTATTCACTTAATTTCTCTATTTGTGTTTAATCGTCGATTCGACAATTGTGGATATTGGAGCCATCGAACTGACATTCGACATCAACCCATTTGCCTTCAAATGGCGTTAATGAAGCATCAGTCGCTTGATAGCCCCACAAGGTCTTTTGCATCACTAAACCCGACAAATCAAGCTCATTGCTTCGCACTTCAAGATCAACTTCTTTCACTAACCACTGGTTGTCTGCGAGTTCAACACCTTCTATTTGAATCCATTTTTGGTCAAGTGTCGCTAAGGTTAAACCGTCATCGAATTGAGTTCTGGCATCAATATCAAATGTAAATCCATTAATTTGTAGCTGATTATTGGTGGTCAGTGTCGCCAGACCTTCTAGCTCGAACTTTTTACCTAAGGTTGGAGGTATTCCGCCATTATCATGTGATATTTCAAATTCAACTTCTCTGGCCCATAAACCCTGCGGCATAGATTGAATATCTACATCGACTAGCTTGCCTTCAACCAGGTTAGCTTGCTTGCCATCTTCAAATTGAGTATTTGTAGTGACATAGAGTCGAGTACGGGCATTAAGCTCAAACTGCGTTTTATCTTGGTTGACCCAAGTAATAGTCCCTTCTAGCTCCATATCATTAAAAGACGCCGTATCTTCCACCTCGACTTCAGAAGCCAAAAATGAAGCACCACTTTGCTGGCCTTCCACTTCAACCCATGCGCCTTCCTGTAAGCTGCCTTCTAAACGTGCGGTGGCATAATTAATCACTGCCGAACCGATATTGAATTGTTGCGTGGCCTTGTTTAATCCAGAGACACGTCCCTCTATTTCAGCAAACACAAAATTGGGGATAAGGTTTATAGAATTAACCTGCCATTCTCCCATTACCGTTGGATAACCATTCACCGCCACCCAATCGCCTACTTTATACTGGGTCGCGTCCGCTGGTTTAACGACTAAATTAATCCCATTAACGGCAATAGTATTTTGATTAACGGAACTGATTTCACCCACGAGGCTTGGATCTAATATGACATTTTTAGCCTGTTGGCCTTCATTATCAATTTTGACCCTCATCCCCATTTGAATGGCATTAACCTCTAACGGCTGTTGACCATAGTGAATCTTAGCATTAGCGATATTTACGTTATATCCGTTGACCGTAATCGAATTATTGTCAGAAGCAATATTTGTTACTGTACCGTTAATTTTTGCGGGTAACGTGGGTTGTGGAACGATAGGATCGGGTTTAGAGGTATCTGTTGATGAATCATTACCACCGCAACCTGCCAGCAAAATGGCCGTAATACAGACTAAGAGTTTATTCATTTTCTTCCCTATTATGTCTTGTTAAATCAGTGCTGGGCATCTTAGTATGAAGATCGTCAAGCAAATGTGAAGAAATGAATTAACCTATGAAAGTATTAATTGTTGATGATAATCATGATGTTATTGAAACAATCATGGATTATTTAACCCTAGAGGGTATTATTGCCGACTGTGCATATCACGGGGAAAGTGCAATCAATTTAATTCAACAAAACCATTACGATGTCATCATAATGGATATTATGATGCCCAAATTAGACGGTATTAATACGGTCAAAAAACTGCGTGAAGAAATTTATTGTAATACACCGATTATATTTTTAACCGCCAAAGATAGTCTGCAGGATAAAATTGATTCTTTTACATCAGGTGGGGATGATTTTTTAAATAAACCTTTCGCGATGGAAGAATTATGCTTACGACTGCATTCACTGCATAATCGTGGCCCACGTTTAGATGTGGGTATTTTGCGCTTCAGTGATATCAGTTTAAATTTGCAAACCCATCAAGTTACCCGTGCTGGTAAAGAAATTAAGCTCAGTAAAATTCAGCGCACCATTCTTTCACTGTTACTAAAACATGCGCCCGCTATCGTGAGTAAAGAGCAATTGGTAGATACAGTATGGGGAGATGATGCACCTTCGAGTGACTCACTTCGCAGCCACATATACAGCTTACGCAGTGCACTCGATAAAGGTTTTTCAGACTCAAAATTAGAGACTATCCATGGCCAAGGTTACCGACTTATCCCCTGAGCATTTTCCGAGTTTATATAAAAAAATCCGCCTCACTTTTTTAGTATTAACTAGCTTGATGTTTGCCATTTTTTGGAGCCTCATTTATATCGCCGAAGAACAAATTGAGAAGATTAGCCTCGAGCAAACGCTGGCCACAGAGACTCGCGAATATCTAAAGAATTATCAAAGGTTTGGTGATAAAGCACAGCTCCCCGATATCAATGAATTGAAAACATATTGGAGCAAAGAGTTTGTACCAGCTTGGCTGCAACCTTATGAAAATACCGGATTTTACGAACATCAACTGGGTGACGAAGATAAACACTTTTTAATATCCGCTCATCCTTCTGGGCAAGGGCTGTTGTATGTGGTTTATAAGGATGACGCGGACGATTTCCTTGATAGCTATGAAGATAGAATGCACATTTTGATCTCTATTATGGGGATCGGTTTGCTCCTGTTTATCATGGCGTATGGATTGTATTTTGTACGTCTGCTATCCAGTCCACTTGCTGAGATTGAAAATAAAATCAATCAACTATCACCAAAAAGACCAACATCAACACCGAGTACTTCATACCGTGAAACCCGCCAGATTGAGCAAACCCTATTAAGCAACAAAGCTAAAATTGCCGCCTACTTCACTCGGGAACAAGAATTTAGCCGTTTTGCCTCCCATGAACTACGCACGCCCATTATGGTGATCCAAGGTTCGGTAGAATTGCTCAAAAAAATCCCCAATGCGACAACCGAGGCTCAACAGTTAATGGTCAAAAAAGCCATTACACGTATTGATTACGCAGGGCATCAAATGAAAACGCTCACCGAAGCCTTTTTACTTCTCGGAAAAGAAGACATTGAATCCCAGCACTACAGCCAAATTGATTTAGCACCACGCCTTGAACACATTTTAGCTGAAATGGCGCAGCATTTTGCCAAGCAAGAAATCACCTACAGCTTAACGCTTAAAGATTGCTTGAGCATCAAGGCGCCACTGAGCTTTATTGACATAGTGATAGGTAATTTAATTAAAAATGCTTTCAATTACAGTGCCGGAAACATTGAAATTACGATGCAAAGCAACCAATTATGGATACTGAATCCACTAAGCACTCAAAGTACTGATACATCAGGCTATGGCTGCGGATTAATTATTATTGAACGTATTTGCGAGCGAATGGGCTGGGCATTTTCAACCCAAAACGATGGTGCTAGCTATCAGGCTTATGTTCAGTTTATAGATAATGCCCATTAACTGAAGTTAGCTTGGATAAATGACCTCGTTTTAGCAAATTCTGAGTTGCAAACCCAATCTTCACAACCGCTTCACGCTTGTCTTGGCACTATGCTCGCAACACTGTAATAGCCATTGAGGCTGAGTTACATAAAACCATAGAAAGGACAAACAGATGAATAAAATGACTCTTACCGTTTTCGCAATGGCACTTTCATTCACGACTATGGCCAGCCAAGCAGGCTTTCAACCTACAACGGGTGAACCTCAAATACAGGGTGGCTTCCAAGGGCCGAGCGCAAGACAAGTGATTCATGATGTGGTGAGCGCGCTCAATGCCAGTGATGACGCCCAAATTGAGTTAACGGGCCATATCATTTCTTCCATTGGACACGATGATTATATTTTCCGTGACGCTACGGGTGATATTAAGGTCGAAATTGATGATGATTTATGGCGCGGCAACACAGTAACACCTGAGACTCAGGTCATTATTCGTGGTGAAGTGGATAAAGATTGGTCTGAAGTGACCATAGATGCAGACAACATTCAAATCGTACAATAAATGGATTTAGTTAAAGCCAGCCAATGAATGGCTGGCTTTGGTCACATCCAAACTTCATGTCTTAAATACGCTTAGATAGCAGCCAAAACAACTTCAGCTTTACTGGCTTCAAAAGCCTTTGGCTCTTCTACATTCAGTAGAGTCACTACACCGTTATCGATGATCATGGCATAACGTTGTGAACGCACCCCACCAAAACCGGCAGTATCCATCTCCAAACCTAAGGCTTTAGTAAAGCTGGCATCGCCATCGGCTAACATCATTAATTCAGAGGCATTTTGTGCTTCGCCCCACGCTTTCATCACAAAGGCATCGTTCACAGCAACACAGGCAATCAAATCCACGCCTTTCGCTTTAAATTGATCGGCTAATACCACATAGCCAGGTAAATGCGCTTCAGAACACGTTGGAGTAAAAGCACCTGGCACTGCAAACAATACGACTTTTTTACCCGCGAACAATTCGGTAACTTGGTGATTCACCATGCCATCTTTAGTCAGTTGACCTAATGTGGCAGCAGGTAATGTTTGACCTTGAGCAATCATGTCTTTCTCCATTTAGTTAAAATAACTCATCCATACTAGCCCTATTTACCGCAGATAAACACCGAGAGAAATAAGGGCGATTAGACTCGAGTTCGATTCAACCGCAGCCCCGCACACAAACTAAGACATAACAAACCTAATACTGAGAAGGCGCCGCCACTTTCCTCAACAACGATAATGTCGGGCTCTCTGTCTCGATCGCTACTCTCCAATGGCAGCGCATACAAACTATCGGTCTCATCGGCGCTAATGGTCGCAACAATATCGCTGTAACCCACTTCATACACATCAATCAATACATCATAGTGATCCGTCGCATAACCTGTGTAGAGCGTGGTCAACACTTCGTAATCGTCCTGTGTCGAATCACCGTAAATGGTAAATACGTCGGTGGTGTAGTAATGCACCCAAGGGCCACCATCACGACTGAGATAAAGCTCGGCAAATAAATCAGCTCTTTCATTAAGATATGCACCATTGACATCAACGTCGAAGGTCACGCTAAACGTTTGATAAAACCCATCGTAGTCAAAATCTTCAAACAAACGACTGCTGGCATCAAAAATCGAAAAGCTGTGATACACAGGTGCCCGGTAGGGATCTTCACTGGTCGCGCTCGAACTCGGAATCCCTTGGCTCGCATGTTTCGCTGTCACTTGCTCACGCGTCATCGGCGAGGCGCCCATAAGTTGCACTCGGTTTGCCGTCGGCGCTTTGGATGATAAGGCTGGCGCCAAGGATTTCACGGCCGCAGCGGCGACTTCAGTGACATTTTTTGCGGGCGCGGCTTGCTGTAACAAAGCTAAGGCTTGCTGCTCCTGCTCAGCAGCTTGCTCGCTATTTTCTGCTTTTTTGGCAATACCAACACTGGCGGCAGTAAATGGCGTTAAGCTTTGCGATGACTCCAGTTCGCGGGGCTGAGCGCTAGCAACAGAGGACGCTAAAAACAACGCAGCAATAGCCGTTGCCATAAACAGCTTAACATTAACTGTGGCTGCCATATCTTGCTTATTGAGTGTGTTCATCTTGAATATCCTATGGATAACCCGTTCAAATTGGAGCTATTAAAGTGCAATGAAGGTGAACATAAGCTGAACATCAACGCCCACTGTTCTCAGCCAGAAGATACGTTCAGCCCGAGTTCATCTGGAATGGGTAACACTCACAAAACTTAAACGATACAAGCGCGAGCATAGAGATAGACTCGCCAACAGAACTTCAGTTCTGTCACGAATAACAAAATAACTGCCAGAGTTAATTTTGAAGGAATTGTGCCAACCAATTGGCTGATCTCTATGTGTTTGTTAAGGTGATGAGGTATTCTTAGTCGACTCGATAAGTTATCCATCTCACTCATTAACTTAAGATCGCTGAACATTGCGGGTACCCGATATGAAACTTGGTTTGACCTTGGCCCTAATCACTTGCTTATCAGCCTCCTTTGGTTGCATAGCAGGTAATGATAGACATGATGATCGCAATCAGCCTCGTAACCAAGGTGCGAAGAATGAGCAGCGCCGTCTAGCGGTCAATAGCCCTGATCAAGCGGTGGCAATGGCGCAACGACAATTTCAAGGCAAAGTATTGAGCGTACAATCCAGCGGATCGGGATATCGTATTAAAATCCTCAATAATGATGGCCAAGTATTTTCTGTTTCAGTAGATGCCGCAACGGGCCGAGTCTCGAGGAACTAACGATGCGATTGTTACTAGTTGAAGATGATATAGAACTACAGACTAACTTAAAGCAACATCTGCTCGATGCCCATTACAGTATCGATGTGGCGAGTGATGGTGAAGAAGGCTTATTTCAAGCGCTCGAATACAACTATGATGCAGCAATTATCGATGTCGGCTTGCCTAAACTCGATGGTATCGCCTTGATCCGTAGCGTGCGTGAACAAAAACGCGACTTTCCTATCCTGATTTTAACCGCAAGGGACAGTTGGCAAGATAAGGTTGAAGGACTCGACGCCGGTGCCGACGACTATCTGACGAAACCTTTCCATCCCCAAGAACTCATCGCACGACTAAAAGCCCTGATCCGTCGCTCTGCCGGTAAGGCCAGCCCCCTGATCTACAACGGCCCCTTTAGCCTTAACACCAGCAGTCTAGAAGTACGTAAAGGCGAAGAACTGGTTAATCTCAGTGGTTCTGAATACAAGCTATTCGAATTTTTTATGTTGCATCAAGGCGAAGTCAAATCAAAAACTGTACTCACAGAGCATATTTACGATCAGGATTTTGATTTAGATTCTAACGTCATCGAAGTCTTTATCCGCCGGTTACGCAAAAAACTCGACCCAGATAATCAATACAACTTAATTGAAACTCTGCGCGGCCAAGGTTATCGCCTAAAAGCGTTAACGTCCGGGCAAGCAGCCGATGAGTAAACGCGCCATGGCGTGGCAAGTGTTGAACTCCCTAAAAGCACGCTTAGTTGCCAGCGCGCTATTATTTATCTTAGTGTTATTACCTTTGATCGGCGTTGCCTTAAACGATGCCTTTACCGAACAAGTTAAAAGCGCAACCAAGAATGAACTCAGTGCCTATGTCTATTCGATTCTCGCGGTGACTGAAGTCGAAAACAAACAAATCTCCATCCCAGAGTTAGTGTTAGAGAATCGTTTTAACCTCATTCAATCAGGGCTGTATGCCATTGCAACCACTGAAGACGCCAGCGGCAAACAAGATATAGTGTGGCACTCGCAATCTTTTATGGGCATTACGCCACCGCCACATTTTACCATCCCAGCCACGGGTCAAAGCGCATTTGAGCAAATCGAGCTCGCCGATCAACTCTATTTGATTTATAGCTTTAGTGTCAGTTTTGCCAGCCAAAATCAAAACGTGCCTGTGACAATCCACATCATTAAAGACGAGCGGGAATTTCAGCAGCAAATTGATCAGTTTAATCAACAGCTTTGGACTTGGCTGCTGATCTTAATGTTAGTCATGTTGGTGTTTCAATTGAGTTGGTTACTGTGGACGTTGCGGCCTTTAGCACGCTTTACCCAAGAGCTACATTCCGTCGAGCAAGGTAAGTCGATGCAGCTAAGTAGCCAGTACCCCACTGAATTACAAGCGGTTGCTCGGCAGCTTAATATTTTGCTCAATACCGAACAAACCCAACGAAAACGCTATCGTAATGCCTTGGCCGACCTAGCCCATAGCCTCAAAACACCACTGGCGGTGATCAAGAGTCAGGCCGACTTAAGCGAATCCTCCAGTGAGCAAGTATCAGTGATCAGCAGGATCATTGGCCACCAGCTAAAACGCGCCCAAACCGCAGCGGCGGCCTCGTGGCATTTAGGTATTCGTGTCGATGAAGTCGCCGCTAAGTTATTACGCACATTAGCTAAAATTTATCGAGAGCCACAAATCAATCTCAGCGGCGAGATGGTAGAACACGCAGTATTCAAGGGGGATGAAGCAGATCTGACTGAAATTCTAGGCAATTTACTCGACAACGCCTGTAAAGCCGCGAAGTCTACGGTGACATTAACGGTCACAGGCGATGCCTATCAACTGCTAATCTGTATCGAAGATGATGGCCCAGGGATCAGTGAAGCCCTGCAAAATCAAATCTTTGAACGTGGTATTCGCGCAGACTCCTACCTTCAAGGTAATGGTATTGGGCTTGCTATCGTGCGCGATTTAGTCGACAGCTATAACGGCAGAATTTCTGTCTCTCGCTCAGAAACCTTAGGTGGTGCCAAATTTAGCATCAGCTTTGCACACTCAGTTTAAGTCTTTATTTTCAATGTGATAGATTTATTACTTCTCTTAAAACTTGGCTATAAATAAATATTTAACCGCAAAACACTTTCAGCTTATGTTCATATTCACACGCCTAATATGCCCATAACATCCTCGAACAGGATTATTGGAGCAAACCATGAACAGACTACATCGATGGAATTGGCTAGTGTTAACGGCGGCATTAGTGGCCTTGCCTTTCACTACCACAGCACAGGCTGCGGGCATATCTGCGAGCCAAGGATCGAGCACAGCGGCAAGCCAAGCCGAACTCGAACAAATGCTGGCGCCTATTGCCCTGTATCCCGATAGCTTATTGACCCACATACTTATCGCTTCAACTTATCCACTCGAATTAGTGCAGGCGCAGCGTTGGTTAACCCTGCGCCCCAAATCATCGATCGACCAAATTATGTCGCAAGCCGAAGATCAGGACTGGGACCCGAGCGTCAAAGCCTTGCTGGCCTTCCCGACTCTGCTGCAAAAAATGAGTGAAGATCTCGAATGGACTCAAAGACTCGGTGAAGCCTTCTTAGAAGATGAAGGCCAAGTGATGAACAGCATTCAGTCCCTAAGACAACAGGCTGATAAAGCGAATAGCTTAGCAGACATGGATAACATGGCAATTACCCGCGCCAACAATCAGATCATCATAGAACCCGCTAAGCGAGAAATCGTCTACGTCCCCTATTACGATCCACGCGTGGTTTACGGCACATGGCGTTGGGGTGTGGCTTATCCTCCTGTATATTGGGAATTTGGCGGCTATGCTGGCTATCCCTATCGTCCGAGTCATAACCATTTCTACTGGTCACCGGGCATCCATATTTCCTTTAACTACTTCTTCAGTTCGTTCCACTGGCACAACCATAAAGTGGTGGTGATCGACTATCGCCATTCACACCGATATCGCCCACGGGAAAGATACAGTGTTAGCCATGGCGCACAACCTTGGAAACATAAACCCGAACATAGACGCGGCGTGAGTTATCACAATCCAGTGGTGAAACAACGCTATTACCATGATGATAAATATCGCGGCAGAGATTCACACTCAAGCGGCAGTAAACAGCACTTCAATAGCCAATATTCGAAGTCTAAAGAACGCCAAGATACCCATAGTAATCTGGGTAATATGAGTAATCAGGGCAATAAAAGTCGTGATAATAGAGACTATCATAACGTCAGCCGTGAACGTGATAACCGCGCGCCGAGTTATCAGAAAACGCAAGCCGAGTTAAAGGAGCGTCGCGCAGCGACTATGGTACAAGCGCCGACTCACAAGGAGCGTAATGACATGCAATCAAGACCCGTGCAGTCAAAGCCAATGCCATCAAAGGAGCCGCAGCAAAGGCAATATCAAACTCGGGAGTCACAACCGCGTAATATCGATCAACAAAGGGCAATGTCACAAAGGCAAGAAAAACCAAGAACTATGACCCCAAGAGTTGAAACGCCACGGCCTGAAACAAGACGTACAGAACCACAACAGATTGAACAACCAAGACAAGTAGCGCCTAGACAACGCGAAGAAGTGAGAGTGAGACAAAGTGAGCCACGCCAAAATGCGCAAACCGCTCGCTCGGTAGAACATAACCAAGGTCGATCAACTCAAAGTCAAGAACGTCGTCATAGGGAATAACAAGATATAAACTGAAAACGAGTGCCCAGAAGACTCACCCTCTTACTGGGCATTTTTATGGATTATTTATCTGTAACATCACCTCACAAAGGCAACTTCCTCCAGAGTTAATACCCTAAATATATCTCATATTCCAAAATGAACTATAAATAACAATTTTAATAACCAAATTTGTAGATATAGTCAGAGTGCGAGTCAAACAGGCTTCATCCGGTCGTCATTTGGCTCTCTTATGAACTCACATCTTGGAGGATGAAATATGGCAACCTTATTAATTGTGCCAGGGTTTGGTGGTAGCGGCCCTTTACATTGGCAAAGTTGGATTGCACAAAAATATGAATCAGCTATATGGGTCAATGACTTACCACTATTGGAGCCTAAGATTCATATCTGGGCCAATGCCATTTACCGCGCAATCGATCAAATCGAAGGTGAAATCCTCATCCTCGCCCACAGTTTTGGCTGTTTAGCGACAAGTCTTGCTATCGCTCATCATCCACAGCGGGTAGCAGCAGCTATTTTAGTCGCGCCAGCATCACCAGCACGATTTTCTGAGAATGGACACATTCTGCCTGAACACGATGGCACTCAAACGATCAAACACTTGTTGCCAAAACATCCCTTAGGTGTCACTGGACTTGTCATTGCCAGTGAAAACGATCCTTGGATGCCCTTTAATCAAGCTGCAAAACTGGCAAAAAAATTTGGATTCCCAACAATCAACTTAGGGTTAAGTGGCCACATTAATGTCGATTCCGGACATGGACAGTGGCCCCTCATTGATGTGCTTATTGGTAATCTTATCTATCAAATAGAAAGTGCAACTCAGAGCCAGTCTAACGATCTCGTAAACTCAAACACACAAAAGACACACTTATTACATAAAAGAATATCAAATCACAAAATGTAACTTTTTAGTTATCAATATTTGATTATAATTCCAATTACGTTGTCAAAAACCACTTACATGAGGACTTATATGGTAACCAAAGAAGATCTACAAACCGTGATCCCCGTGCTCGTCAATAGTTTAGAAAAACTACTGGGTAGAATTGAGTTTGGGACAGTGGAATTAACCTTTCACCATGGGAAATTAGTGCAATTAGAAAAGAAAGAAAAAATTCGTTTAGGCCAAGTTACACCGTCAAAATAAAAACGAAATTTACCACCCAATCAACACAGTTAGACCACATCGCTGACCGGTCAACCGGAAGCCTTATTAAATAATATGAGGATTTCGGTATGAATATTTTATCTCACCTACAAAAAGCAACACTCACCTTAGTTTTGGCCTCTACTAGTTTTCTCGCACTCGCTGAAGATACGCTATTGAATGTTTCCTATGATCCAACCCGTGAATTCTATCGGGAATATAACCAAATCTTCAGCCAATACTGGCAAAAACAAGGCCATAAAGCCCCAACCATACGTCAATCTCACGGTGGTTCAGGCTCGCAAGCTCGCTCAGTTATCGATGGATTAGAAGCGGATGTGGTCACTCTGGCACTGGCCTATGACGTTGATGCATTAAGACAAAAAGCGGATTTAATTCCTGAAAATTGGCAAAGTCGCCTGCCACACAATAGCTCGCCCTATACCTCGACCATAGTGCTATTGGTTCGCAAGGGAAATCCCAAAAATATCCATGACTGGAATGACTTAGTTCGTGAAGGTGTAGAAGTCATTACCCCAAATCCTAAGACTTCAGGCGGGGCACGCTGGAACTATCTCGCTGCTTGGGGTTATGCACTGAAGCAATACGGCTCAGAAGAAAAAGCGTTAGAGTTTGTCACTCAGATTTATAAAAACGTACCTGTGCTGGACTCAGGCGCCCGTGGCGCAACCAATACCTTTGTACAGCGTAACATTGGCGATGTGTTCATCGCTTGGGAAAATGAAGCCATATTATCTGTTGAGCAGTTAGGAAAAGGTGAATTTGAAATTATTGTTCCAAGTGTCAGTATTCTTGCCGAGCCACCAGTGACAGTGGTAGATAAAAATGTCGATCGCAAAGGGACACGTAAGTTAGCAGAAGCTTACTTAGCACATCTCTATACTGATGAAGCACAACACCTAGCAGCAAAACACTTTTATCGCCCGACAAACCCAGACGTTGCGTTGCAATACAAAGACAAGTTTCCACAACTGACGCTCTTTACCATTGATGAGGTTTTTGGTGGCTGGAACAAAGCACAAAAAACTCATTTTAATGATGGTGGTCAATTCGATTCTATTTTAACCAAGATTAGCAAGTAATCTTTTACGCGGTTTCACTCATACGAAACCGCCCATGAGTTTCACTTATCTCGCGACGGAATAATGATATGAGCAAGGTTGTCATAAAATCTGTGCTACCTGGATTTGGTATTACCTTAGGCTTCTCAGTTTTATATTTAAGTTTGCTATTTCTTATTCCTGTAGCCGGATTAGTTCTGTTTACGCTGCAAATGAGTTGGGCTGACTTTTGGGTCGCCATTAGTCATCCTCAGGTTGTAGCCTCATACAAGCTGTCATTTACGGCGTCTTTTATTGGCGCCAGCATTAATGCCATTTTTGGGACTCTCGTCGCTTGGGTGTTAGTACGTTATCAATTTTTTGGTAAAAAAGTCGTCGATGCTTTAGTCGATCTGCCTTTTGCCTTACCGACGGCTGTCGCAGGTATCGCGCTCGTAACGCTTTATTCGACTACCGGGTGGGTAGGTCAATATTTACACTTATGGGGTATTAAAGTCGCCTACAGTCAAATTGGTGTTGTGATCGCCTTAACTTACATTGGATTGCCCTTTGTCGTACGAACAGTACAACCGGTTTTGGCTGATTTTTCGAAAGAACTGGAAGAAGCTTCTGCATCCCTCGGTGCTAATCGATTAACCACCATAAGAAGAGTGATCCTACCTGCGGTATTACCTGCATTATTAACGGGTTACGCCTTAGCCTTTGCACGTGCAGTAGGCGAATATGGTTCCGTCATTTTTATCTCGGGCAATTTGCCCTATCGCACCGAAATTACTCCGCTACTGATAGTGTCCAAAGCTGAGCAATATGACTATAACGGCGCTGCGGCTATCGGCGTGGTCATGCTCGCAGCAGCTTTCCTCTTATTGTTATTAATTAATAGCCTACAGTGGTGGGCGAGTAAAAGAGGTTAAGTCTATGGGCCAAATATCGACTGTAAATTATCAAGCTACCACTGAGGCACCTTGGATAAAGTGGAGTTTAATCGGGATCGCATTAAGCTTTCTCGCACTGTTTCTGGTTTTGCCATTAGCGGTTGTGCTCTACGGCGCCTTTGAAGCGGGTCTCAAGATCTGGTGGCAAGCCGTGACCGATCCCGATGCGCTCGCTTCCATTCGCCTCACCTTATTAGTGTTAATTATTGTTGTACCCACCAATGCTATTTTTGGTGTCGCCATCGCTTGGGCTATTGCTAAATTTGAGTTTAGAGGCAAAACCATACTGATCTCGATAATCGATATGCCCTTCGCCATTTCACCCGTCGTGGTCGGGCTGATTTTTGTGATCCTCTTTGGTGCCCAAGGCTGGTTTGGGCCTTGGCTTGCTGCCCATGATTTAAAAGTGATTTTTGCCGTTCCGGGCATAGTCATTGTCATCATGTTTGGCACTTTACCCTTTATTGCCCGTGAACTCATCCCACTGATGCAGCAACAGGGCAAAGATGAAGAAGAGGCCTCACTCACCTTAGGCGCCAGTGGTTTAAAGACCTTTTGGTACGTCACTTTACCGAATATTAAGTGGGGCTTACTCTACGGCGTGATCCTGTGTAATGCCCGCGCTATGGGCGAGTTTGGGGCAGTAGCAGTAGTCTCAGGGCGCATTCGAGGTGAGACCAATACTATGCCGCTACACATAGAAGTGCTTTATAACGAATACATGTTTACGGCCGCGTTTGCCGTGTCATCCCTACTCACAGGTTTAGCACTGGTCACTATCGTGCTGAAAAGCCTTGTGGAGTGGAAAGATGAGCGCAAACATCAAATTAACTAAACGCAAAGTCCTTAGGAACAGAGCATTATGAGCATACACATTCAACAAGTTAATAAGCGTTTTAGTGATTTTGTTGCCGTGGACTCGGTCAATTTAGAGATCAAAACCGGAGAGCTGACGGCCCTTTTAGGTCCATCCGGCTCAGGCAAAACAACTTTACTCAGGATTATTGCCGGACTCGAACAGGCCGACAGTGGCATAGTCAGATTTAATGGCGAAGACATTACCACACAGCATGTGAGTGAACGCGGTGTCGGTTTTGTATTCCAACATTACGCCCTATTTAAACATATGACTGTATTCGAAAATGTCGCCTATGGACTCACAGTCAGACCACGAAAAACACGTCCGAGTAAGGCAGACATTGCCGATAAGGTGCATTCATTACTCAAACTCGTCCAATTAGATTGGACTGCTAATCGCTATCCATCACAACTTTCAGGCGGTCAAAGGCAACGCATCGCACTCGCCCGCGCGCTTGCGGTCGAACCTAAGGTTCTACTGTTAGACGAACCCTTTGGCGCGCTCGATGCAAAAGTGCGCGCAGAATTACGCCGCTGGTTAAGACGCTTACACGATGAGATTAATGTCACTACCGTATTTGTGACCCATGATCAGGAAGAAGCACTCGAAGTCGCAGACAAAATCGTGGTGATGAATCAAGGCCGTATCGAGCAGCAAGGTACGCCAGAAGAAGTCTATGATAATCCAAGCAATCCTTTTGTGTACGAGTTTCTTGGCAATGTGAACCTATTTCATGCCCGAGTAAAACAAGGGCATAGCACTATAGGCAATATTCACATTCCCTCACCTGAGCACACGATTAACGAAGAGCAACAAGGCTTAGCCTATGTGCGCCCACACGAAATCGAAGTACTGACACAACCAACTGAAAATGCCCTTAAAGTCAGTTTAGACTTAGTGACCATAGTTGGCCCAGCAGTGAGATTAGAAGTCCTAACTGAGCTAGATAACCAACTGATCCATGTTGAATTATCTAAAGTGCAATTTAAACAGCTTGGCATAAACAAAGGTGATAGCGCTTGGATCCAGCCGCGCTATACCAAAGTCTTTTTAGGGGAAGGTATTTAGCCACTCACCGCCCTAATCAATAGATTAGAACTTCAAGGTCAAGGACTGACCTTCTCCCATTCCCTGCCACTCAACACTCAAATCCATAATCTCATTGAGAATATGATCAAAATCTGTTTGGTTAACAGTAGGAACGGCCAAGTCTCGACTGCTACAGGCTTGCTCTAACAGATAAATAAAGCCGTCATAGGTTGGCGTTTCACCCGACCACAGTAGCGACTGCAGGGTCTCAACTATGGATTCGGTTTGCCACACCTCCGTTTTATCAGCGATGCCGCGGGAGGTTTCATTATGCTCTAAGGTAAAGCTGATATCGGCGCCAGCTCTGATCTGCGAGAAGAAAGCGCCTTGAATATGCAGGCGTTTTTCAACCACATAGTGGATCATATCGTGAGGTGCTATACCTTGTTCTGGCATTTGGGTTTGTGTCGCACTACCGTCCATGCGCACACAACGCAACTGGCCATAACGCTGAGTACCTTTAGTGAAGATGACTTGCATAAAACCATCCTTAGTATTTTGATTAACGCATGCATAATGCAAACTCAAGTATAGTCCAACTCTGCGCCAGCATTAGAAAAACAACAACACTCTGCCGTTATAAATTACGCTGGATAAAGCGGAAACACTCTTCTGCCGCTAAGGGTTTACTAAAGTAAAACCCTTGCACTAAGTCGCACCCCATACTCGACAATAATACCAATTGCGCCTCGTTTTCAACCCCTTCAGCGACCACAGTTAACCCCAATTCATGGGACATAGAAATAGTTGCAGCGCTAATGGCTGCATCGTTCGAGTCGGTCTCAATATCCTTCACAAAGGATCGGTCGAGCTTTAACCTGTCTAAGGGCAAGAGTTTCAAATAGGATAAAGAGGAATATCCTGTACCAAAATCATCGATGGCGAGCTCGATACCATGTTGGCGCAATTCCGCTAATAGGCGCGCATTCTGCTCAGGATATTGCATCGCCACACTCTCGGTAATCTCCAGCTCCAGCGCTCCTTTGCCCAACTTATGCTTCACCAGCACATTGGTAATATCGGCGACTATCGTATCCTTACGGAGTTGATGTGCCGACAGATTCACCGCCATTCGTAACTCAGTGGCACCCGCAGCACGCCAGACAGCAAGCTGCGCCATCGCCGTTTCTAACACCCATTGACCAATTGGGATGATCATGTCGATCTCTTCGGCAATGGGAATAAAACGGTCAGGCGCTATCATGCCAAATTCGGGATGCTGCCAGCGCACAAGCGCTTCGACACTGACCACTTGCCCGCTTCTAATATCAATTTGTGGCTGATAATGCAGTCGTAATTCGTCATTTGCTAACACTTGCCTCAGGCCCGTTTCAATATGCTGGCGCTCAGTGATCAAGGTGTTCATTGCCGCAGTAAAGAATTGATAGTTATTGCGTCCAGCCGCTTTTGCGCGGTACATGGCCATATCGGCATTTTTCATCAAGGCTTCAACACTGTCACCATCATTGGGGAATAAACTGATCCCTATACTTGGCGATGAATGTAATGCTTGATTATTAATCACATAGGTTTGACTCAAACCACTGCGCAGCGCCTCGGCTAAACTGGCCACTTCATCATGGTTTGTATCGGACAAGGCAACCACAAACTCATCGCCCCCCAAACGCGCCACAGTATCATTATCACCAACGATGTATTTCAAACGTCGGGCAACTTCTAACAACAGTTGATCGCCCACATGATGGCCCAAGGTATCGTTGATATTTTTAAAGTGGTCCATGTCGATGAACATTACCGCTATTTGGCTGTGGGATACCAGAGCATCCTTAAACACCACTTCGAGGCGCGACTGCAAGCTCAGTCGATTAGGCAATAAGGTCAAAGAGTCATGATGGGCAAGGAAATGAATGCGTTCCTCACTGACTTTACGCTCACTGATATCGGTAAAGCTGCCAATATAGTGACTCACGGCACCAGAATCATCCCGCACCACAGACATCATCAACCATTTCGGGAAATCGTAGCCTTGTTTATGCCTGTCCCAGACTTCACCTTGCCAGAAACCCGTTTGCTCGAGGGCAGCACGGACTTGAGAATCGATACTTTTATCCGTTCGTTCAGCCTCTATAAAACGGCAGTTTTTACCAATAATGTCCTCTCGGGAATAACCCGTGATCTGAGAAAATGCACTATTCACATCCACAATGATATCGTTGGCATCCATAATCGTGATGCCTTCACCACTCTGCTGAAATACTTGCGCCAAGAGATTTACCCGCGCAACGGTACGCTCCTGCTCGGTAATATCTTCGACAATAAACAAAATTAGCTGTTCACCATTAGCACCAGTAACTAAAGCCCCGTTGAGGCGCACCGCCACTAATTGGCCATTTTTATGTAAATAATGCTTCTGATAGGGGCCGTAACGGCGCGTCTGCTTTAAGCGCTCTAATTGCTCTTCTTCACTTAATTGATAACGCTTTGGGGTAAGATCCCAAGGATCAAGTTGATTAAGCTCATCGAGCGAATAACCCGTAATCGCTTGAAAGGCGGGGTTAATCGCCACAAATTGACCATCGTCTAAACGTTTAAGCACATGCCCCACTGGGGCCTTATCAAATAGGTTTCGATATTTTTGCTCACTTTCGACCAAGGTAGCTTGAAAAGCCTGACGGCGGGCAATTTCCTTCGACAATGCCATGGTTTTTTCTGTCACTTTTTCGGCAATACGTTGACGCTCGCCGGAGGAAACCAGTGTCATGCCGCCCACGACCGCACAAGTGATAAATGCGAGCAGAAGCATCAGTAGCGATAAGCTAAAAGTATCGCCCATCAGCACCGCATAGGATTGATAAATCACTATATGCCAATGACGATCCGCTAACATCAGGTTTGCCTGAAAATACTGCCCAGTTTTATCGCTGAAGAGCTTACTGCTAAATTCGGGAAACGATTTTTGAGTATTGCTATAAAGTAAGGTACCGCCCGCACTCATATCTGTCAGTTGCCACTGCAACCCTTTTACACTATCAACATCATCAATAATACCTTGCAAATCAATTACAGCTGAACAAAACCCTGAGATCTTACCCAATCGGTCAAAAGCAGGTGCAATGAGTAAAGTGCCACCAGGACCATTGGGATCTTGTGCTAATTGAATCTTGGCTGTCATCACGGGTGCTAACGTCGCACGCACTTTTGCTATGGCAGCAGCTCGCGTCGGCTCACTATTGAGATCCAATCCCAAGGCCGCTTCGTTACCTATCTGCGGCTGAATATACATCACAGGGACTAGCCAACCATCAGTATTCGCCTGCCAGCCTTCGGGACGAGTCACTTTGTAGGAACCACCAACCACAGAACGAATGGATGCCTCAAAACTTTGCTGATCGGCTGCCGCCACAAGCGGTGACCAAGACCAAGCTCTAAAGCCATCCTTCATCAACATATTGCGTTTGCCAAACTGTACAAACTCATCCTCAGAAACCTGCTCGCTATTATCGAACAAGCTTGCTAAGGCAACAATTTGTTGGAGGTTAGCATCTTGAAAACTTTCAATATTGCTAATAATCGCATTAGATTGAACCAGAAACTTATCCCGTAACTGTTGGCGCTGATTCATATCTGAGTAGTAATAAATCCCCACGCAAAATAAAAAGCCCACCAGCAAAGGCACACCCGTCTGAATGCGGCGAGAACGCCAAATAACTCGCTTATCAAACAACAACATAGTCAGAGGGATAAATATCACGGCACCGAGCAAATCCCCAGTCCACCAATTTATTAAACTACCCAGTAAATCGGACTGTGGAATCGTACCGTTAATCACTAAGGAGAAATTGCCAAAAACAGTCGCTACAGTACAAGTTAAAGCTAAACTCAAGCAGGATTTAATGACGGCGTTAGGATTATCTAGGGTGAATAAATGATCGACCCGCCCAAGAACATAGGCAGAAAGCACTGCCTGTATAGATGAGCCAATTGAAATCGCAAAGGGCAACCACCCCCAATGGATATGTCCGCTGATGTTGAGATTAATCAACAAAGAACCAATGAACACGCCAATCCAAGGCGCATATTCCTTCCATAAAACACAAGCGGCAATGGCAATACCTGCGGCAGGCCAAATTGCAGCAGAATATCCAGGCGGCAAAGCAATCATCAAACCAATTTTACCTACAATAACGTAAGCTAAGGCGATGAAAATGTTTACCTTAAGGTATGGGATAAATGACTTTATGTGTAGTCCTTCATGCTGACGCACTTCGAGAATTGAGAAGCATCATGCCCTACTCACAGGCTCAATCTCAAGCACATATCAGGGGCGAGATAAGTTCACAGTTTAATAATCGGTTTATCTAATGTAAATAGCGTAAATGACTGACACAATCACTCATTTAACGTGATGTTTTTATTTGGGATGCCGATCTCAAATGCACTTAATCACACAGCTAAACTTGGCGAGCCCAATCTTGCGACAAACAAGCTAACCCATCAAGACAACTATCGGCAACATTAGCCCCGCCATAGAAGTTAAGCTTAGTCTTTTTGCGGGTAAAGCTAACATGTTTATAGGGGCTATAATCAACTCAATGACACCACAAGCAAATCAACTTTAGTCAAAATGAATAAATGAGAGGCTTCACAATTTTTTATTTTATGAGAACAAAATCAGTTTAAATACCGTTAATTTTGTAAAATTAATGATCCTATTTAGTTTTAATTAAGGTTTTTTTAATACTTAAGTCCTTTTACTACGGGGATCCGCTTTCATTCAATAGCCGCTTCTTGGTATCCTCCTGCCGCATAAAAAAGTTACATGCTGAATATTTTTTGTTCTGCCAACTGACTCCTTTTCCCGTTCAGCCGGACTCATTAATTGAAATTAGCTCTTAGCCAATTCATTGTTGAAAGATTGAACCTAACTATTCGGCTTTCAACCTTTAGCATGACAAATCTAACCCTGTTTTTCGGGTTATTGTTTGTGCTGCCTATTGCTGACGTTTTATCCGTGTTGATCGGCGGTTGTATCGATATTAGTGAATTAATCAGCCTCAGCAATGGCTTTTTAGCCGAGTTTATCGGCGCTAGTTTGCTCAGCCTGTTATTACTCAATCCCCTCGTTATTCTGCAGTTATGGCATTTAATCGACTGCTGCTTCAAATTTTTCAATCATCTCGATTTAACTAACGCTTCACTTTTTTTAGCCCCCACAAGGCTAAAATCCCTCGAACATACCGCCCACGGTTGTCGCGCTCCGCCATTTTAACACTCTGTTTTTAAATTCAAATTAAGCATTAAGCGCTGAAAGCGGATCTTCGATTTGCCTCGGGATGGCGGCACATTTTGTGTCATGCCTCTTGGGTCTCAGGATTTGCGCTCAGATAACGCCGCTTAGTGCGACTGCCGGTTAACGCTTGGCAGAGTTGTAAACCTTAGGGTTAGAGGAATCTTCCTTTGTTAATTCGAAAATTAAGTAAAGCAGCAATCGCGGCAGTAGCACTCATGCTCGCGGGTTGTGATGGCGGAGTATTGGACCCTAAGGGCCAAATCGGTATCGATGAAAAACACCTGATTATCGTCGCCACCCTACTCATGCTCATTGTCGTTATCCCTGTGATTGCCATGACATTGTACTTCGCGTGGAAATACCGCGATGGCCGTGATCAGGAAATCTATGCGCCTAAATGGGCACACTCAACGGCGATTGAAACCGTCGTGTGGATAGTACCGATTGTGATCGTGATAGTGCTAGGTGTGATCACTTGGGGTTCGACCCATGATCTTGATCCATACAAACCTTTAGATCACGAAGCTAAACCCGTCACGGTTGAAGTGGTGTCGCTGGACTGGAAATGGTTATTCATTTATCCAGAACAAGGCGTGGCATCGGTCAATGAGTTGGCGTTCCCTGCCAATGTGCCGGTGAACTTTAAGATCACCTCTGACACTGCGATGAACTCCTTCTTCATCCCTCAGTTAGGCAGCCAGATTTATTCTATGGCGGGCATGACCACTAAATTGCATTTGATCGCTAACGAGCCAGGCACCTTCGACGGTATCTCTGCTAACTACAGCGGCGCCGGATTTGCGGGCATGAAGTTTAAAGCGATTGCTACTCAAACACCTGCCGACTTCGATGCATGGGTTGCCAAGTTAAAACAACAGGGCAAGACATTGGACTCAGCGGCCTACGCCACACTGGCTAAACCGAGTGAATACAATCCGGTTGAATACTTTGGCTCAGTCAGCAAAGGGATGTTTGACCAAATCGTGATGCAATACATGCACATGGACTCACATGAGGGCATGAAAGGTCACGAAGGAATGGACATGCACGCAGGCATGGAACACATGGGCACTGAGCACACATCTGACATGGCAGACATGAAAGGTATGCACGACATGGCACATATGGCAGGCGAGCACGCGATGGAAAATACACAGAACATGGCCGACATGGATAGCTCAACACCTTCTGTACCGTCATCAACACAAGACTCATCCACAGAACCTTCATCCTTAGAGCACTCATCCACTCACAAAGTGGAGGCGGAGTAATCATGTCATTTCTCGGTAAATTAAGCTTAGATGCGATTCCGTATCACGAGCCCATCATCATGGTGACCCTAGCGGTCGTCGCTGTGGTAGGTTTGTATATCGCAGCCTTGATCACTAAACACAAAAAATGGAGCGTACTCTGGAATAATTGGTTAACCTCAGTTGACCATAAACGCCTCGGTATCATGTACATAGTGTTGGCTTTGGTGATGCTCATTCGTGGCTTCTCCGATGCCATTATGATGCGTACCCAGCAAGCACTCGCCACCAACGGCGCCGCAGGTTATCTGCCGCCAGAACATTACGACCAGATCTTCACCGCCCACGGCGTGATCATGATTATCTTTATGGCGATGCCATTTATGATAGGTCTAATGAACTTAGTGGTGCCGCTGCAGATTGGCGCCCGCGACGTTGCCTTCCCCTTCTTGAATAATCTCAGTTTCTGGCTGACCGCCTCTGGCGCTGTGCTGATCAATATTTCATTGGGTTTAGGTGAATTTGCTAAAACAGGTTGGGTGGCGTATCCCCCCCTCTCAGAACTGGCTTACAGTCCGGGGGTTGGAGTCGATTACTATATCTGGGCACTGCAAATTTCAGGCATAGGGACAACCTTAACCGGGGTGAACTTTATCGCCACCGTACTTAAGATGCGCGCCCCCGGCATGAAGCTGATGCAAATGCCAATCTTCACTTGGACTTGTACTTGGGCGAACATTTTGATCGTCGCGTCATTCCCTATCTTAACCGCCGTGTTAGCCATGTTAACGCTCGACCGTTATATGGATTTCCACTTTTTCACCAATGACGGTGGCGGTAACGCCATGATGTATATCAACCTATTTTGGGCGTGGGGACATCCTGAAGTTTACATCCTGATTTTGCCTGCTTTTGGTATTTTCTCCGAGGTGATCTCAACCTTTACGGCTAAGCGTTTGTTCGGTTACACCTCTATGGTGTGGGCGAGCGGTGCGATTTCAATTTTAGGTTTCATCGTTTGGTTACACCACTTCTTCACTATGGGCTCAAGTGCCAACGTCAACGCCTTCTTCGGGGTGATGACTATGGTGATTGCGGTTCCAACCGGGGTAAAACTGTTTAACTGGTTGTTCACTATCTACCGTGGCCGCCTACGGTTAACGGTACCTGTGTTGTGGACGCTAGGCTTTATGGTGACTTTCACCATAGGCGGTATGACAGGTGTGCTATTAGCCTTACCAGGAGCCGATTACGTTCTACATAACAGTTTGTTTTTAATCGCGCATTTCCATAACACTATTATTGGTGGTGCGGTATTTGGTTACTTAGCTGGCTTTGCTTACTGGTTCCCGAAAGCGACAGGTTTCCACTTGAATGAGCGTTTAGGTAAAGCGTCATTCTGGTGCTGGCAAATCGGTTTCTATGTAGCCTTTATGCCGCTGTACGTATTGGGCTTTATGGGTATGACGCGCCGAATTAGTCATACGGATAACCCAGCATGGAACCTGTGGATCTACTTAGCCGCCGTGGGTGCTTGCATCATCATGGTCGGTATCATTCTGCAGTTTATCCAACTCTACGTGAGTATCCGTGACCGCGACCAAAACCGCGATACCACGGGCGATCCATGGAATGGCCATACGTTAGAGTGGTCAACCGCTTCACCACCCCAGTTCTATAACTTCGCTAAGCTGCCACAGGTTGCTGATATCGATGCCTTTACCGATGCGAAAGAAAAAGGCTTGGCTTATCAAGGCCTCAAACACTATCAGCCAATCCATATGCCGAAAAATACCTCAAGCGGTATCTTAATGGCGCTGGGGATCACTGCAGCTGGTTTTGCCGCTATTTGGCACATTCTGTGGTTAGCCATTGTGGGCTTAGTGGGCGCGTTTATCGTGTTCTTATTCCGAGCCTATAACAATGACGTCGACTATTACGTGCAACCCGATGAAGTGGCCCGCATTGAAAATGCCCACTTAAACAATGTAGTAAGGGGCTGATATGAGTATTGCAATCCCAGCAGATTTAGAAGTAGCTCACGCAGAAGATCATCAAGAACACCATGATACGAGTGGCAACACTCTGTTTGGTTTTTGGATTTACCTGATGACCGACTGCATTTTGTTTGCCTCGGTTTTCGCAACCTATGCTGTGCTCTACATGAACACGGACGGTGGCGTTTCGGGTAAAGACATTTTCGAATTGGACTTTGTGCTGATCGAAACTGCCGCCCTGCTCGTTAGTAGTATTACCTATGGCATGGCGCTAATTTTTGCTAAGCGCCACAACAAAGCCGCGACCTTGGCTTGGTTACTCGTGACCTTCGCCCTCGGTTGTGTGTTTATCGGGATGGAAGTCTATGAGTTCCATCACCTGATTGAACATGGCAATGGCCCGCAGCGCAGCGCTTTCCTGTCGTCCTTCTTCACCCTTGTCGGTATGCACGGTTTGCACGTGACCGCAGGTCTGATTTGGATGGCGATCATGATGATTGAAGTGGCGAAAACCGGTTTAGGTCATCGCAGCATCACCCGCCTGAGCTGCTTAAGCCTGTTCTGGCATTTCCTCGACATAGTGTGGATTTGTGTATTCACGGTCGTGTATTTATTGGGAGCACTGTAATGAGCGCACATAGTCATACTGATAAGCATAGCCATGGCACTGACGATCTGGCCGCGAGCATTAAGTCATATCTAATGGGCTTTGTGCTGTCAGTGATATTAACCGCCATTCCATTTTGGGCCGTAATGACCCATCACTTCGAGAAAGCGACCACCCTTAGCTTAGTGCTAGTGATGGCGATAGTGCAGATAGTGGTACATCTTAAGTACTTCTTGCACTTAGATTTCTCGAAAGAAGGCAAAGTGAATACCTTCTCCTTCCTGTTTACCGCCCTGATTATTGTCATGGTCGTCGGCTTGTCGGTGTGGATCATACTCGAAGCCAACGCTTTGATGATGTAACGAGAAACAGTCTATGCAAACACAAGACAGATTTATGTCACCGCAATGGAAAGCACGCTTCAAAGGGTATGTGCAGGTCACTAAGCCTGGCATCATTTTCGGGAATCTGATTTCCGTTGCTGGCGGTTTTTTATTAGCCGCCAAAGGCGACGTAAATTTGGTCTTGATGCTGGCGAGCTTAGTGGGATTGTCCTTGGTCGTAGCCTCGGGTTGCGCAATCAATAACTGTATTGACCGTGATATCGACGCCAAGATGCAGCGCACCTGCAAACGCGTCACTGTCACGGGCGAAATTGCCGTGGGTAACGTACTCGCGTTTGGACTCGCCTTAGGTGTGTTAGGCTTTAGCATCTTAGCCTTGTTTACCAATGCATTAGCCCTGCTATTTGCCGTTATTGGTTACATCGTTTATGTGGGGGTTTATAGCCTCTACATGAAACGTAACTCAGTGTATGGCACTTTAGTTGGCAGCTTCTCGGGCGCAGTACCGCCCGTGGTTGGCTATTGCAGCGTGACAGGGCAAATGGACATGGGCGCGGCTATTTTGCTGTTGATGTTCAGCCTATGGCAGATGCCACATTCCTATGCCATCGCGATTTTCCGTTTTAATGACTATGCGGCAGCCAATATTCCTGTGCTACCGGTTGCAGAAGGCATGACCAAAGCAAAACTGCATATCGTGCTTTATATTGCCGTGTTCGCCTTAGTCAGTGCGCTGTTGCCACTCGCGGGTTACACAGGTATCGCCTTTATGGCGGTCACCTGCGCAACCAGCCTGTGGTGGCTTGCCATGGCATTAAAAGGTTATCGCCACGGCGTCGACATGCAACGCTGGGCTCGCCAAGTGTTTGGTTTTTCAATCATCACTATTACGGCGCTCAGTGTGACTATGGCGCTCGACTTCCAAGTTGTGAGTCAGGCACCACTACTCACTTTAGTGAAGTAAATCCTAAGCTTTCAGCTAGTTGTCTAGACCTGAAATAAGTTGATAATACAAAAGCGCTAACCAAGATTAGCGCTTTTTTCTCTCCTAAAACAGCCCTTGAAGCATCACGTCTAAGTGAACATCATTCGCCACCACATACCGGGTAGGCTAGTAAAGCCTGTCGTATAGTGTTTTAGCTCACCCTCTTTAAAGATCATAATGGTTGGCGTCGCCTGCAATGACCAATCACGGGCAATCTTGCTGTCACTATCATTAATAGTGTCAAAGCCATAGCCTTGATGCTGAAGATATTTTCTCAGTTTCTCATCCTCCCCCGAATTCATGGCAACCGTCACCACGGGGTAATAGGCCGACATTTGATTGACTGCCGGGCTGACAAAATTACACACAGGGCACCAAGTGCCCCAAAAGTATACCAATACCGCCTGATCTTGGCTTAACTTGGCAATATCAAGCGCTTCCCCAGCCAACGTCGTCCCTTGGAGCTGCGGCAAATTATCCCGCGGGATATCTTTGCCGCGCCAGATGTCCATCACGCTGGTCACGATAAGAGCAATGAGCAGCCAAAGTGCCAGCTGCTTAATCCAGCCCAATATGCGTTTAGATAAAGATGTCGAAACCTGTTCGGCGCTCATATTTTCAGTTTCCTTTGGCGGCATCTTAACTGCTCTTCTGCGTCTTATCTTTAGCGGCAATCGCGGCTTCAAGCTGCTCTTTTAACACTTCGTAAGGCACTAATCCAGGAATAAGCGTATCGGCCACTATCATACTTGGCGTGCCACCTATGCCTAACTCATTCATTAAATTAACATTGTCATCGACCATTTTAGCCACGCGCTCATCTGTGTTGCCAACCCAACGCTCGGTTGCCGTCAGTTTAGCGACCTTAGCGATGGCGGCGGCATCGAGTCCACGCGGACTCGACATCAACATATCCTTCACCTTGAGATACTTTTCAGGCTCGTTTAACCAAACCGTTTGGGCAAAATCGACTGCCATTTTGGAGCCTTCGCCCTGCAGCGGCACCATTTTAACTATGATTTTTAACTGCGGAAATTCTTCAATCAGCTGGTTCAGCGAAGGCTCGATTTTCTTGCAGTATGGGCAGTTAAAATCGGTGAAATACACCATCTCAATCTCAGGTGTCGCAGAGCCCTTCCACGGATCGCTTTTGGTCTCATACATGGCTTTATGATGGGTCACTAGGCTCGTTTGCATGGCTGTATTGGCCCCCTCTTGCTCCCTTGCTTGCCACGCAATAATTGCTTCTCTCATTAGGTCAGGATCATTGATCAAGGCATCTTTAAGAATCGCTCGCACCTCTTGCTGCTGGGCCGCCGATAAACTGCTGTCTTTGGCATAGGCCATGGTGCTCACCGAAGGCAAGGAAACCACCAGCATTGCCATGGCGACACCCGAGACAGCAAACATCTGCAACTTGCGATGTTTGAATAAAGAGCTAAATTTCGACATCTTAGTGCCTCCGATGACTTGAGTATTCTGCATTGATTCAGTGATGTTTTGTGCTTCAATTGTCTGTTTCATAATCGATTTCCATTGTCTTAAGTCAGAGTTATCCCTGACCTGAGTATTTGTTGAGTGCCACTCGACTCGCTATTGAATGAGACTCGCCAGTGATATTGCCGAATGACATGTCCGAGTGAATGGCTGTTCGTTAGCGTTATTTCTCTGCCGCTACTGATGACTTTTCAAGGGACGCTGAGGCCTGCTCAATCGCAGCGAGCACAAGGTCAGTCGATAGAATTTCCGGCAGCTCAATCCCCTGCGGTGCACCCGGGCCGTAAACCACGTTGAATGGCACCCCAAAACGATGATGGCTTTGCAGGTAGTGAGTAATGGGCTCAGAAGGCGTAGTCCAATCGCCCTTCATCGGCAAAATATGCGGCTGTTGCAACAGGCTATAAACAGGGTCTTGCAGGATCACGCCAACTTTATTGGCCTTACAGGTAATGCACCAATCGGCAGTGACATCGACAAATACTGTCTTGCCCTGGGCGACCTGCTGATTAATCAATGCTTGATCCAATGGCGTCCAAGCAAGATCCGCAGGTAAAGGTTTAGCCCACTGGTTCACCGTCATAAATGCAATAACCGCCGACAGTAAAATGCCGATACCTAAGCAGCTCACGATGGCAATCGCGCCATATTTTTTAGCCATAAACACCATAAATATCAGTGCAATGACACCCGATAAGGGCCAGAGGTAGAGCACATCAATAAAGCTAGCCAACAGGCTAATCAGCCACAAACTGGTGAGGAGCAACATGCCGGAGAAAAACACTTTGACTGTGTTCATCCAGCGACCGGGTTTAGGGAAATAACCCGCCACTTGCGGAAATGCCGCCACAATCAACCAAGGGAACGCCATACCCACGGCCAACGCAGTGAAGATGGCAAACAAGCTCAGTACATCGGCGCCCAAGGCGAAGGCGACCGCAGTACCCAAAAATGGTGCACTGCACGGTGTCGCCAGTAGCGTCGCAAACATGCCCTGTAAAAAGTGCCCGCTGTTATTATTGCCGCCCGTCGTCGCTAACTTGGTTTGCACGTTAGAGGGTAAGTTAATCTCAAATACACCTAACATATTGAATGCAAAAACTGTGGTCACCAGCGCCATAAAGCCGATAAACCAAGGGTTTTGGAACTGCACGCCCCAACCAATCGCCTGCCCTGTAAGCTTAAGCATTAAGATAAAGCCAGCGAGTAACCAGAATGAGGCCAATATCCCCAGCGCTGATGCGATGAACTGTTGGCGGATTTGATTGCGCTTAAGATCTGGCGCGGCCACCACTGAACTGAGCTTCATGCCAAGCACTGGTAACACGCAGGGCATGACGTTTAAGATCAAACCACCGATAAGCGCTAACAAAATCATGCCAAATATCGAGGTGCTTTCTTGGGTAATTACCACAGGCTTAACCTCGGCGCTGTATTCCAACGCCCGCTCGCTATCGGCGACAGTCATGTTCAGCGATTTACCTAAGACTTCGGGCTCACCCAGCCAACTTTTACCGCTAAAAATACCGACCAATTGCTTGCCGTTAACATCGCTTTCACTCGGTTTTAAGCTCACTAGCTTAAATGTGGTATCTGGCTCGCCATCGATAATCACTGTGGGTTGCTGCCAATTGGCATCATTGAGTCTGACTTCAAGTTGACCTTTGCCGGCATCCCAACCCATTGTCATGGCAGGATTTTGGCCCTCTTGGGTCAACACTTTTTGTGGCACAAGCGACACGGCCTTGTTGTAAGCCAACATAGCATCGGTATCCGCTTGCAGCGCATTAGGCGTGAAGTCGAGACTAATCTGATAATCCGTCAGTACACAGATGGTGGTACAGGTCGACAAGGTCACTT
This sequence comes from Shewanella sp. S23-S33, assembly GCF_043359565.1. Classification (NCBI taxonomy): domain Bacteria; kingdom Pseudomonadati; phylum Pseudomonadota; class Gammaproteobacteria; order Alteromonadales; family Shewanellaceae; genus Shewanella; species Shewanella sp. S23-S33. The sequence continues at coordinate 99,754 of NZ_JBHFFD010000043.1, forward strand.
TGCCGCGCAGCTGAGTTGGAGCAGCGATATCATCGACTTTTAGGGTTAATGGGAAGGTAGTATTACCTTTGTACCCAAAGGTTTGTAACCCCAATAATGAGAATTCCTCTGGCGCTGGCCATCTCCAATCCACTTGCTGTAGATTGTGTGAGCCATCCCATTTTATCGTCGGCGCGATACCGCCTTCCCCAGGACTACGCCAATAGGTTTTCCAATCGCCCTCAAGTTGTACTTCAAGCACAGCGGGCAAAGTATTCGTTGCAGGATCAACCTCCCCCGTTAGCATAAAACGTACTTTGGCTGGAGGGTGATTATCATTAACCAACCACCCCGTCGATGCGGCCATTAGCGACGGACTCGTCACTATCAAGGCGAGTATCCAGAATCTGGTTAACATGGATTTTAATGTACTCATTTTGTCCCCCAAAATATGCATTAACTGTTTGTTATTCAATTGCATATTAATCTCTTCGATATATCGTCAGCATTTGCCATTGCAATACTTAAGCGCTGTTAGACCAAACTAAGTTAAACAAGACTCTGTGCTGCTGCGTGCATGCTTACCTTGCTTCTAGGCCATATAAATATTGGCTAACGCTATGTTCTGGTTACCAATATCGTTATGGCTTAAGAAACATCAGCGTGATAGCAGGCTTAAGTTCAAGCAGTCAGATAGGGAGGTGTGATGTGTAAAATCGGATGTTCTGCAGCCGCTTAACTTTCTTTTCTACCGGCAAACTGGCGAGAAAAGTCAAATATTGACTGAGAGAAAGCATGCCTAAACAAACCCACCTATCAAATTGATAAATAAGTTTTTATTCTTGAAAGCGACAATGTGTGAGATGTATTCGCCTAGGTTTAGCTTGATAACCTTGTATGGGTAACAGTGTTATCACGCGGGAGGCGCGGGGAAGTAACGGCAGTAGGAACAGCAGGATAAGAAATGGGATGGTACTCGGAGTGTCGATACAGGTTCGGATCGATTTCTCAGACAATTCACATTTTTTAGGTTCACTTTTGACCAGCTCAGTACCCGCCGCTTGAGCATCGGCGTGGCTAGCCATATTGTTTGAAGCTGAACTGCTGTTTAAAGCAGTACTTGAGTTTAAAACTGAGTTGGCGCTAAAACCAGCACCAGAAAAAGACGTAGCCGACATCGCTTGCGCGCTCGACTCCTTGAGCAACAAGTTAAGTATTCCACTATTTTGAGTCAAACAGAACAAGGTCAGAATGGTAAACACCATCACGCCCCATAGGTTGCCTGTTTGCTTAGTCGATAACTTAGAAATTTGGATTTCCCTTCGTCTTATTCTTTGATAATAAAGATAAAAAATGAGTGTCTTTCAACAGATAGCTGAAGATAAGACCGGCGGATTGTAACAATAGTTCATCAACAAGCAAATTATTTTGCCTTGCCTGAGTCAAGCCATAGTCCACCATTTCAATAAAACCGCGCTTTGCTGACGGATAATTTGAGTAACAACGACCTAAGTTCTTACCATCATACTTAACAAGTTTTAATGCTCTAACATATTGATTTTTCATAACTAGCCACAACTTAAGCAAAGCCCGCCAGAGTGACTCTTGTGCAGGCTTATTAATGACTGGAATCAAACTTTTTGCCTAAAAGATAAATACAGACAAAGCTTATGCAGAAAACCCACCATCAATCATCAAACTCGCACCAGTGATATAGCCCGCTTCTGGGCCAGCAATAAAAGCGACAAAGCTGGCGATCTCTTCGGCTTTACCATAACGCCCTAGGGCGCCCATCGCCTTAACGGGCTCGGATGAATCACCATTATCAGGGTTCATATCGGTATCCACAGGTCCAGGCTGAATATTGTTCACCGTAATAGCTCGTGGGCCTAAATCCCGCGCTAATCCCTTGGCCAAACCGACTAAGGCCGATTTACTCATGCCGTAAATCGCACCACCTACAAACGGAATACGCTCAGCGTTCGTGCTACCGATATTGATGATCCGGCCGCCGTCATTCATGTGCAGCGCGGCTTCTTGGCTCGCCACAAACACACTGCGCACATTAGTGTTAATGGTTCGCTCCCAGTCCTCTAACGTCAGGTTCTCGATGCTATCCCAAATCAACGTGCCCGCATTATTGACCACTATATCTAAGCCACCGAAATGCGCTTTGGTCTCGCGGATGGCACGACGAATCGCCTCCGGCTCTGTGCTGTCGGCCTTAATGGCAATGGCTTGACCGCCATGAGTGATAACTTCGTCCACCAGCAATTGCGACTGCGCCTCAGATGAAACATAGGTAAAGGCAACCGCTGCGCCGTCACTCGCTAAACGTTTAACAATGGCGGCACCGATACCACGACTACCACCTTGTACAAAAGCCACTTTACCTTGCAGATTATTCGACGATTTCATAGTTTGCTCACTCAATAGGAGGTTAAGGTTGATTGTATAGAAAAACCTTTTTAATCAATTACAAAATGACGTTCGCTTGTACGTTAACGCTCATTTTCATACTGTGGTAGTAGCTTACGCGATTCACCTACCATGATTAAGTCACTAAAATGACCTTCACTAAGTCCTATAAGGAATTAATTGCCGTGATAAATAATCAATTTGTTGAGATACGCCATTTCGTCACAGTTGCCCAGCTCGGCAGTTTTACCTTAGCGGCGCAGGCGTTAGGCATGACTGGTTCGGCGCTCAGTAAAAGCATAGTGCGATTAGAAACCCGCTTAGGCACTAAGCTACTGCACCGCACCACAAGGCGTGTAAGCTTAACCAATGATGGCGATTCGTATCTCACAGATTGCCAAAATGCCATGGCAATCCTAGACAATGCACAGAGCCGACTCGGCAGCGAACAGCAAATTCCCTCAGGTCGAGTGCGAGTGGATTTACCCGTCACTTTTGGGCGGCGATATATACTGCCAGCCCTATTATCACTATCGCAAAAATATCCCAAGCTCGAGTTATCCATTACCTTTAACGATAGAGCGACCGATTTGTTTAGTGACGGCATTGATTTGGCGGTGCGTGTCGGACAACTCGGCGACACTGTGGATTTAGTCGCCCGCAGATTAGGGGAACAACGCCGAGTGATCTGCGCGTCTCCCGCCTATTTCGCTCGACTTGGCACGCCACAAGACAAAGAAGATCTCAGCCAGCACCAATGCATTGTCGGCTGGCCGCTCGGGCAGCAACATCGATGGTTACTTAAAAATGAGGATGGGATCATCGAGGCCTATGATATTCCAGTGCGCCACGAAATCGCTGATTGCGAAGCCATTTTAGCGGCCACACTGGCGGGAGTAGGTTTAGCGCAAGTGCCTATATGGCTAGTTGAGGACTATCTTAAAACCGGTGAACTCATCTCGGTACTGGACGAACTCGCCAGTGACGACACACCTATCCACCTTATTTGGCTTAAAACCCCTTACCTCCAACCCAAGCTACGGGTGATCATCGAAGAACTGGCCGAATTAGCCAAAACTCCAAAAAGTAGATTTAAGGCAGAATAAGTGAAAGGACTCGACTGAGCGCGACCTTTCACTTTGGGACTAACGGTTATTTGCTTTGATGTATGGATTGGTCATAGAGAGTGATCGCTTTGCTGAGCGCGTCAAAATCCGCCGAACACAAATACCGCTTTAAGCTTTCAAACTTTTCGGCAGGCCAATCGTAGATTTTTAACGCCAGTAACTCAGTAATAACGTCTTTATCAAACCGATACTTGATTAATTTCGCGGGTGATCCCGCCACAATACTGTAGGGTTCGATATTTTGGGTGACAACACTATTTGCGGCAACAACCGCACCTTCACCTATCGTCACACCTGGCATCAACATACATCTCATGCCTAACCAAGCCCCATCACCAATATGAGTATCACCTTTGCCTACGTAGGCATCCTCGATGAAATCCATAAAGGGGTATAAACAAAACCAATCTGCTCTATGCGTATGATTTCCGCCCATTAAGATCACAACTTCGGCAGCGATACACACATAATTACCGATATAAAGTTTATCGATAGACCACTTAGGTTCCCACTCACGGCTCACTTCATCGCCATGAAGATATCTCACCACAGATCCCTCAAAGCCAGCATCCCAGCAATCACTGTAATAGCTATGCTGACCTTTGACTATGATATTGGGATTGATGACCACCTCGTGCAATAACTGAACTTTTGACCAATGCTTTTTCTGCATTGCAAATCCTCTTTATAAACAAAATTGTCAATACGAAACATAATGTTATGAGAAGCTTCACATTAGAATAGTCAGTGAATACGCGGCTGTTTTAGCAGAGGAATGAGTTTCATAAAAAAATCACAAGTGGGTATAAAAAAGAAAATAGCCCATAAAACTGAAATATCGGCATGGGCTAGCCGTTGTCACTGAAAGTGTCGCTGAAACCAAACTATGACATAGCAGTATACCCAGAAACAATTACTTAGCTAAATCATGTAACCATACATTGACATAAAATGTACCCATAGCCTGACAAATAGGAGAAACTGCAAAATAACTCAAGTGAAAAATGTAATTTTACTACAAGTGACTATTAAACCTTTGCAAACTGACAATTGCCCCATTCCGTTTTACCTAAGATTGTCGCCTCAGATGCACGAAGATAGAAATGCCTTAGATTTTTAATCTGGCTGTATCTACAAGTCGTGGGCCGTACGATACATTTAGACTAATTAATTTAGAAATGCTTCATTTAGAAGTCCTTTAACGTTCGTAGCAAAAATCAATGATGTCGCTGAAGTTAACTTTTTCTAGTGAAAGCTGCTCTTTCAATTTGTCCACTTCAGCGATATTAGGCAAAGCATTAGTAGGGGAGATTATAACCTTAAACTCAGGATTGTACTGCAGTCCCACTCTTGTAAGCTCTTTTCCTAATTGGAAAAGTATGTTATCACGCAGTATCAATTGGTTTCTTTTAAAACGGAGCAAACGATAACAATCGAAAAAATCTGAACGCTTTGATGAATCTTGTTTTCTGCCAGTCCAGCCTGTATCTCTTGTTGCTCTATACAGTGCTTTATCTTGCGTATCTACCCAATAGTTAAAGTCAAAATCGCTTCTTGGTATGGGGTTCTTATATGTGGCTTTGGGGAAAAATGCAGTGTTTTCATGTCGGTACTTGTCTAGGTCGTTCAATATCCTATTTTGCGCTAACAAAAGTTGCTTAGTGGCATTGGAAATATCAATTCGAATAAGTTTACTTGTGTCTAAGATTCGTAGCTCTGCTGGTAGTAACTCTCCATCGCTATTCCAATACTCTTTTTGTCGTTTTGGCAAAAGTTGGATGCATATATTCAAGAACTGGAACAGATTAACTGAACTTAAAGGCACTATATGTAGTTCCTCTTTTTCTGTGTTTTCATAAAGAAAATAGCGCGCGGTTTTCAAACGCACTAATTTTTGAGCTATTTCCTCCACCCACTCACGCACAGTATTGTCTAGACAATGTTGCCTATGTCTCAATTTTACATTTCCAAGCAATTTATTAGCTAGCACGTCATCATTAGACTTTATATTGAAAAGAGCTTCATTTTTTCGACTAAACGATTTAAAAATTTGAGAAAAATCTTGATTAAACATTCCTTGGTAGAAGCCCTCCCGTTCTCTCAAAGGACTAATGAAAAGTCTTTCTAGGAGCCCCATATTTTCTTTATCGAAATGAAAATGATGCTCTGGTTTCCCTTTAACAAACTTCATAGGTATCCCTCTTCACTGTCTTCAGTATCTTCTAAAGAACGTTTAAGTGAGTAAATATCATGACCTATTTCGAAATCAACAGAGCCAAGTTTCGGAAGGATGTGTAAGGCAATAAATAGATGAGAAGCATCCGAAAATGAGTTGCTAAGAAATACTCTAATTAATTTGTTTTTATGGTTTTTTCCTCTATTCATCGCCATGTGCTCTCCATATCCATCTTGCCTTGTACGCTCTTCAAAAGCTGATTTCCAGTTGAAACGAATCATATCTCTTGGGGATACGCTGGTGCTAAACGAACGAGGGTTTGAAAGCAGTAACATCCTCTCCAAATATTGTTTCTTGGTTGGAAACCTATCAATCCACTTATTGAACTCGCCAAGTGCCATTTCGGGTAGTCTCGTATTTTCGAAGTAAGCTCCATATAAAATAGCAAACCCTACAACTGACATTATATCGTTCAATACCGTTGAAATAAGATGTAATCGAAACTCATCATTTATATCGAGTTCAGGATCTACGAATTTAGAGTCGGAAGCCATAAAAGCTAGTAGCATGAACATTGGAATAGATTTACTTAACTTCTCCTCATCATTCTGCTCAAGTGCATCAATACAAGCTTCGGCGAGTTCGAAGTATATGTGCCCAAAATGATCTGGTAGTTCATCATTTTGTTCTCTCCTAAAAACATGCCCAATAATACTAGCTTCCCCCAGCATCGCTATTGCGTCATTTCGTGCTGTGGCGTGTTGCTTTCTAAAAGCATTAATATCTATTTCTGGAAATAAATACTGCTTTTCGGAGTAATGTTCAAACTCTCTGTATCTATTAATTAGTTGAGATATATCTTCGAACCAACTAGATAATTTCCAATAATTGTGAAGATTTGCCAAAATTACTTGAGTCGCAGCTTCCTTCATCTGTATTTCTGATAGCGTCTTTACAAAGTTAGGGATCGTAAACGCATAATAGTGGCTGATTTCCTGAAGCACCTTAGCGTAATGATTTAAAACCTTTTGAACTACCAGTTGTTGGACATACTTAGGTTTTGACAGTCGCTGACCTTCAATCCTTCGTTCAAAATTGATGCGTTCCACGACAACGTTTAACTCTACTTGTAGAAAAGAAGGTAGAGATTTTAGATGTTTACCTGTCCATATATCAGTATCAAAGAAGTGCTTTAGCTCTTCCTCGAATGTAAACATACGCTGCATTGTTTTAAGGCAAAGATTGCTTCCTAATACAGCCCATGTGTCAGCTATCCCAATCAATAGAACTAGTTCCTCTTGTTCTTTCTCAACTTTTTCTATTGAAGCAAAAGCAGTCGCTATAACTAACTGTATTTTTTTGATTTCTTGCATTCCTATTGCGAACTGAAATTGTTCTGAATAAGTTGATATTCGAGATGACAATTGACTTAGGAGGTTTAGTCCTAACATAAAATCATTGGTCGCAAATGCTAGCTCTACATGCTTAGCTAATCTATCAATAATCTCATTCTCTAACCATTGATAGTCTGCTTCATCTTCTGTTGCTAATTGGCTACTTGTTTGTAAAGCAGCATGGGTGGCTAAATCTCCGGCATAGAACCATTGCTGATGCTTTTTTCGCCTTGGGAACCAATAGCTTGTATGAGCAATACGATGTTTATTATTTAGGTAGTGTCGTAATACTACTGAATAATTATGACTAAGTTGAGGCAAGTTATCATTAAGCTTTTTTGTTTCACTTTTCATCTCGTCGTCGATATAGCATAGCTGTTTAAAGGCTAAACGAGCCCCTTTTGAATGATGGTTGGATAGAGAAACTGAATTGTTAGACTTAGCCGCATTCTCTATATGGTGAGCTATTCTAGGTAGTACTTCACTAGTAGCCAATTGATTGAGATTGAAGAAGTTGAACAGCCGTTGACCTAAAGGGAACAACGCAAGTGAGCTTATGGCTGTTAAAAATGTTCCTACAGTATAAACTGAAACGCCCAGCTCAATGCCATAGGATCCTAGTGTTGTGGCAATGAGACAAAAGATGGCCGAGAAGACCAAAACGCGTGAATATACATTACCAACCTGTTCAGTCGTAAGAAGCTGAATGATATCACGCCGAAGTTTAGTGTAGCCCGTACTTAATATAATACCTATTGATGCGAAGTATATTGAAAATATGGTGGTTAGCAGTTGTGCATACAATCTGAGCTGGTTGATATTAAATTCTATTTGTTCTTTACTAAGAGGCTCAAAAATATTTGTGTTTGCTCTAATATAACTCTCAAACAAGCCTAGAATAGTCAAAGCAAGAATCACTCCGCTTAGGCTCTTTAAACCTACAATTGTAATGGAACCTAAAATTGTAGTGTTGATCTTAGCTTTAGTAAAAGATGCTCGTTGTTTGTATAAAATCCGTTCTAGAAGAAACTCCATCCTTGCATACTTAGCTTTAGATTTCCAAAACCACGATTTAGAAGTCAGCCATATTTTTATTGAATCAACCAAAATGCACACCCTATCATAGGCTTACGAAGCTACTAGGCATCATAACACCTGAAACTTCTGCGTAGCAATTGTTCATATAAAACATACTTCAATCCAAGCTAAATGTTCCTATAATCACAAGGGTGGTAAGCTCGTTAATTTGTCATACTTCAAGTAATCAACCTTTATAAATTTACGTAACCATTCTGATAAACTTTTGTCCATGTACGTGTCAGAGGAATGAAGCTGACACGTTCGTGCCCCAAAGCTGGCTAGCATTCATTTAGTGAATTGAAAACTGACGAATGAGTTGCCCTACAAAATCTCATCCATTTACCTAATGTTTGGCCTTACCAGAAATCGACTAACACTAACAATGTATGGGTATACAGTCGTATTTAAATTTAGATGCTTTTGAGTGTTTTTACACTCATTAGTTTGCGCGTTTATCCAGCCTAAAATTTATAAAACCCTTAAAAATCATCCGCATAATCTTTCCCAAAATTAGTTAATAGGTTTGGAAAACGCGCATGCGCGTTTTTCCGGATGGTGTATTAGATAAAAAGCTGATAAGTTCTTTGGAATACAAACAGTTAGTGATGCGCGTTTTTACTGGTCTAATGAGGTAAACGCGCATGCGCACTAATAAAATGTTATGCCTATTCATTGAGTAAGGGTACACATGGGAAATTATAGAAACTTCGAGCAAGACTTTGTGGCTCGTACTATTGACTTAATTGAACAATATAATCAGCTGATCGTTGATGAACCATTTGAGAGACAGTTCAACTATACGTTGACGCTTAATTGCCTCTTAGGCTTAATCGTGATGCCTAAAGAACGAGCAATTAATACAATTCCAAATGAACGTTTAACAATGCAGTTTAAGCAGCATATGGGCATTATTCATTCTGAGTTGCCAGATGCACAAACTACATTGCGCCAGCTAATTGTTAAAATGAGGCATTCTATTGCCCACTTTGACATTGAAGTTGAATCAATCGACCAACACCACTTGGTAAATTTTGTTAACTTCAAAGATACGGATAATGGTCAAATTTATGCGCGTTTCCATGCCGAAGAAATTTTTCCATTTCTACGATCTTATGCTCAACTATTGGTGGATAGCATGCGGCGTCAACAACGTCATCGAGAACAGGCATAACAAACCGTTCAAGAGGGATTCGCAACGCGTGGCATTTTCACTATGCGTTGGTTTTAATGATTAAGGTGGTGTGCGGAGGCTTCGGTAATGCGTTGCTCACCCCTTAACAGGGCGTTAGCATTCTAGGAGAGTAAATGAACCTCAGAGATCAATTTAGGTTAAAGGTATTTCAATCAGAGGGTGCTGAATACGAAAAATTATTTAATGATTTAATGAAGCTAAGAAATCCTGGATTTAGAAGCGTAAAACCTCACGGGAATATTGGTGACAGAGGAAATGATGGATGGGTTCAGAGCGAAGGGAGGTATTACCAAGTTTATGCTCCTGAAGAGTTATTCAAAAACACAGATGAAGCAATAAAAAAGGTAAAGTCTGACTTCGTTAAACTTAAAGAATATTGGAATTCAATTTCACCTATTAAATCATTTTATTATGTTTTGAACGATAAGTTCAAAGGTGTCTCGCCTCATATTACAAAGGTTTTAGAGGAAATAAAGAATGAAAATGGCTTAGAAGATGCAGGTGTTTTTTGTAACGCTAGTATGCAAGAGCTCATCTTTACCTTGCCGCAAGATTCAATATGTTCATTGTTGGGAGTAAGTTGCTCTCAGACAGATCAGCTTTACGAAGATAAGAGAAAGGTGAGAGAGTTTTTGGATTGTTTGTCGTTTGTAACTGAGGAGCTTTTTTCATCTGGTCGTGAAGCTGGCTATTTTTTCCCATCAAATGTTTTCTACTTTATATCAGATTGGGCAAGCAAGGACTGGCAGTTCCAAAGATTACTGTCATCCAATCAAAATATAAATAATAATCAAGTAAATATGCGGCAGCAGCTTGTTTTGATGCACAATCAAGTAAGCGGGGATCAGTATTATGATGACATTGGTTTAAGCTTTAAGTATAAACCACCATATGACTTACCCAGCAGGAATGAGCTGATTGAATCTAGAAAGGATTCTATGGGTGTGTTCATACAGGAATTTGCCAATTCATATAAAGTTGTCCGTGATTACTCAGCGTAAAATGCTAACAAGCGGCAGCAGTCGGACACGGTGAAACTGTCACTCAATTTGCTGCGCAAATATGTGCCAGTTTCACCGTGCCGCTGTGCCGGGCGTTAGTTGCCTTAATAAAGTATGGAGAAATTCGTGAGTAGAGATTGGGAATCAGTATTTACAACTTGGTCGCAAGGACCAAGTAAAACAGAGCAAGAGAGAGCTGAAAATGCTGAGAGGCAAATAAGGCAAGCAATTCAAGCTAGCGATAAGTTAAAAAATAGAAATATCAGGGTGTTTACTCAAGGCTCATACAGAAACCGGGTCAATGTAAGGCAGGATAGCGATGTAGATATTGGAGTTCTCTGCTTTGATACCTATTTCCCTGAATATCCTGATGACAATGTTAAAATGGAGCTTGCAAAAAGTTTCATTCCAGCCACTTATGAATATGCGACATTTAAAAGTGAGCTAGAAGAAGCACTTGTAGCAAGATTTGGAAGAGCTGCCGTCACACGCGGTAGTAAAGCATTTGATATAAAGGCAAACACTTATCGCGTAGAGTCAGATGTGGCTGCATTTTTTGAGCATCGTAGATACGTTACCGCAAATTACCATCTTTCTGGGGTCGAAATGATACCGGATGACCTCGACCCGCCAAGAGTGAGAAATTGGCCAGAGCAACACTACCAAAATGGTGTTTCAAAAAATGACGCTACATCGAGAAGATATAAAAGAGTCGTTCGAGTATTAAAGAAGTTATCTAACGAAATGGCGTTAAATGGGATTCAGTCAGCACAAGATACGCCAAGCTTTCTCATTGAATGCTTAGTATTTAATGCGTCAAATTCATGTTTTGAGTATCAGTCTTTCAAGCCAATGGTAAGGCATGTGCTTGCAGAGCTTTTCAATAATACTTTGTCCTATGAAAAATGCTCTGATTGGGGTGAAGTAAATGAACTTAAATATCTTTTTAGGGGATCGCAGCCATGGACGCGAGAGAGTGCTCATCAGTTTATAAGTGACGCTTGGGACTACATAGGTTACGAATAATGCTAACTAGACTTCATATCTCATCATTTATTGGCCTCACGATTGCGGTTTGGTTGCTTGCTCTCTGGTTTCAAGGCATGCCTGTGCTCAGTGCGGACTTTGTAAAGCCATTTGGTACAGTGGTCGGCGTTATAACTCTATTTGTGACCATGTTTAATAAATACATGTGGTCATGGAAAATATTTAAAGGCTGGTATGTGAAAAGGCCGGACTTGAGGGGAACTTGGAAAGTTGAGCTGAAAAGTAGCTGGATAAACCCTGAAACTGGTGAAGGAATCGCACCAATCTATGGATATGCAGTCATCAGGCAGTCGTTAACATTTCTTAGTTTGAGGTTGATGACAAAGGAATCTAGATCTGTTTTGGTGGCCCACAGTATAGAACAGCAAGAAGATGAAGATCTGTTTAAGCTAGTTGGTGTCTATCGAAATGAACCCAAAATTGAATTACAAGGTGTAAGAAGCGAAATCCATCATGGCTCTTTCGCTCTGGAAATTCATGGTTCCCCAGTCGAAGAGCTTGAAGGGCACTATTGGACAGATAGGGCGACCAAAGGTGGAATGAAATTGGTTGGTCGTGTAGAAAAATTATATAGCACATATGAGCAGGCAGAGCGTGAAATCGGCAACTAACAAACGCTTCAAGAGGGACTTCCAACGCGTGGCATTTTTACTATGCGTTGGTTTCAGTGATTACGGTGTTATGCGGAAACTTGGTAGTAGCGTTGTCAGCCCCTTAAGCGGGCGTTTGTTTACAAAGGGAGCTTGGTTTTGTTTGATGGTATGTTTGTCTACTCAGGATTAATTTCCACAATTTGGATCATCGTCGGAATTTATGTGGCCAGTCGATTCTATGATGGCTATGACCACTCTAAACAATTTTGCAGTGAGCTGGGTGCTACAGGAAGCCCAACCGAGAAATTGTCACCTTTGATCAATAATTATCCATTAGGTTTTCTGTTTTGTTTTTTCGGTTGGTATGTAGCGCAACTTTCGAACGTGTCAGTTTTGGTTAACATTGCAG